>NZ_JBZYWI010000199.1:0-4456 GCF_058932755.1 Quadrisphaera sp. DVD1 | reverse complement strand
TCGTGCGCCGGCTCAGCGCGGGCGAGCACGACGCCCGCGCAGCCGTCCTGCGCGGCCCGGAGGAGGTCCGCGCCGTCGCGCGCTCGATCAACGCCCTGGCCGACGAGGGCGACCGGCTGCGCGACGAGCGCGCCGAGCGGGCGCGGCTGCAGCGCCTCGCGGTGGAGGTCGGGCGCAGCATCCGCGACCACCTCGACGCCACGGACTCCGTGGCCGAGGCCGTCTCCCGCGTGGGCCGGGGCCTGGGCGCCGAGCGGGCCTACGTGCGCCTGCTCGCCCAGGCGGGCCTGGGCCCGGTGGAGGCCCAGTGGCAGGCGCCGGGCGTGCCGGCCCCCGCGGGCGGGGGCGCGCACCCCTTCCTGGAGGAGTCCACCTGGCTGCAGGCGCTGCACCGCGAGGGCGGGTTCCTCGAGGAGCCCGACGTCCGCACCCGGGCGCTGACGGATCCCGCCTACGCCGAGATCTCCCGCAGCACGGGCATGGCCTCGGTCCTCGTCGTGCCGATCGGCGCGGGGGAGGAGCTGCTCGGCGCGCTGACCGTCGCCATGGTCGGCGGCCCGCGCGCCTGGACGCCGGCCGAGGCGGGCCTGGCCCGCTCCGCGGCCGCCGACCTGGGCCGCGCGCTGGTGCTCGCCCGCCTCTACCGCCAGCAGGAGGAGCTGGTGGAGCAGCTGCGCGAGCTCGACCGGGCGAAGACCGACTTCCTGTCCGCCGTCTCGCACGAGCTGCGCACGCCCCTGACGAGCATCTCGGGCTACCTGGAGCTCATCCGCGACGGGGACGCCGGCGAGGTGGCGCCCGGCGTGGACGCGATGCTGGCCGTCGTCGAGCGCAACACCGCGCGGCTGAAGACCCTCATCGAGGACCTCCTCACGCTGTCCCGGATCGAGTCCGGCGCCTTCCGCGTCAGCAGTGCCGACGTGGAGGTCACCGAGCTGGTCACCGCCGTGGTCGCCGCGCTGCGCCCGGCGGCGGAGAGCGGCGGGCTCGTGCTGGAGGTGGCGGGCGCCGAGCCGCCGGTGCTGGTCCACGGCGACGCGGTGCAGCTCGAGCGGGTGCTGCTCAACCTCGTCTCCAACGCGGTGAAGTTCACGCCGCGCGGGGGGTCGGTGCGCGTGCGGGTGGTGCCGTCGGCCGAGCACGTCGTGCTGGAGGTCATCGACACCGGCATCGGGATCCCCGAGACCGAGCAGGGCTCCCTGTTCTCGCGCTTCTTCCGGGCCACCAACGCCACGGACGCCGCCATCCCCGGCACCGGCCTGGGGCTGACGATCGTGCGCAGCATCGTCGAGCACCACCAGGGGGAGCTCGACGTGGTCTCGCGGGAGGGGGAGGGCACCGCGGTGACCGTGCGCCTGCCCCTGCTCGGCGACGCGGCACCGGACGAGCTGCTCCCGGCCGGGGTCAGCTCCGCGCGCTGACCCCGGCGCCCGCGCGGGCCGTGCGCACGAGCTCGAGGGGGTCGGTGCGCACGCCGAAGCGCTGGCGCAGCACCCGGGCGGCGGCGTGCGTGCCGTTCATGCCGGTCACCGCGGGGCCGGCCGGCGTCGAGGCCCCGCACAGGTACACGCCGTCGAGCGGGGTGCGGTAGGGGTCCCACTTCGGGGCCGGGCGGGCGAGCATCTGCCACGGCGTGACCGCACCCGCGGCGATGTCGCCGCCGACGTTGTTCTCGTCGTACTCCTCCTGGCGCGAGGCGGGGAGGACCTTCCGGTCCAGCACGAGGTCGCGGAAGCCCGGCGCGAACCGCTCGACCTGGGCGTCCACGGCGTCGCCCATGTCGACCGGCGAGCCGTTCGGCACGTGGGCGTAGGCCCACAGGGTGGCGCCCCCGGCCGGGGCGCGGGTGTCGTCGACCACCTCGGGCTGCACGGCGATGACGTACGGCTGCTCGGGGTGGCGCCCCGCGGCGACGTCGCGCTCGCTGGCGAGCATCTCCGCGCGGGTCCCGCCCAGGTGCAGCGTGCCGGCGCGGTCCAGGCCCTCCGCCGTCCACGGCACCCGGCCGGAGAGCGCGTAGTCGACCTTGCAGACGGCGCCGCCGTAGCGGAACGCCCGCATCCAGTGCGCGTACACCGGCGGCAGGGCGTCGCCGGCCATCGCCAGCAGCTGCTTGGGGGTGACGTCGAGCAGGACGGCCCGCGAGCGGGGCAGCTCCGACAGCGACGCGACGCGGTGGTCGGTGACGATCGTGCCGCCCAGGCGCACCAGCTCCGCGGCCATCGCGTCGCTCAGCTGCTGGCTGCCGCCGCGCACCAGCGGCCAGCCGCCCGCGTGGGCCATCGCCGCCAGGTACAGGCCCGCGCCGGCCGGCATGAGCTTGCGCGAGGGCGCGATGGAGTGGGTGGAGACGCCGGTGAGCATCGCCGGGGCCTCGTCGCCGTCGAAGCGCACGTTCCAGGCCCGGGTGCCCTGCTCCAGGGCGCGCAGCCCGAAGCGCACCGCGGTGCCCACCGTGCTGGGGCGCAGGCCGGGGAAGGTGCGCAGGTCGGACTGGGCGAGGGTGACGACGTCCTCCCACTGGCGCACCAGCGGCCCGAGCAGCGAGCGCCAGGCCGGGCCGTCGGCGCCCAGGGCGTCGGCGGTGGCGTCGAGGTCGCGGAAGGCCAGCCCGGCGCGCCCGCCGTCGAGGGGCTGCCCGTAGGGCACCTCGGGCTGCAGCCACTGCACCCCGGAGGCCTCGAGGTCGAACGCGCGGAAGAACGGGGAGACGTAGCCGGCGGGGTGGACGATCGAGCAGTGGTCGTTGAGGTAGCCGGGCAGCGTCAGCTCGGCGGTGCGCGCCCCACCGCCGACCGTGGAGGCCGCCTCGTGCAGCTGCACGCTCAGGCCCGCGCTGGCCAGCACCACCGCCGCGGCCAGCCCGTTCGGGCCGGCACCGACGACCACGACGTCCACCTCGGTCGGGCTCACCCGCGGGACGCTACCGGCGCGCGGCCGGGCCCGCCTCGCCAGCGGCCGTGCAGCGGGCGGCACGATGGAGGGGTGACCACCACCCGGGTCGCCGCCATCGACTGCGGCACCAACTCCCTGCGCCTGCTCGTGGCCGACGTCGACGCCGCCACCGGCGCCCTGGTCGACGTCGAGCGGACCATGGAGGTCGTCCGGCTGGGCGAGGGCGTCGACCGCACCGGCCTGCTCGCCCCGCAGGCGCTCGAGCGCACCCTCGCCGCCACGCGCCGGTGCGCGGCCGCGGTCGCCGCGCTCGGCGCGACCCGGGTGCGGTTCGTGGCCACCTCGGCCAGCCGCGACGCCGCCAACGCCCACCTGCTCGTCGACGGCGTGCGCGCCGAGCTCGGCGTCGAGCCCGAGGTCATCACCGGGGACGAGGAGGCGCGGCTGTCCTTCCGCGGGGCCACCGGCGACCTGCGCGGGCGCCACCCCGCACCGCGCCTCGTCGTCGACCTGGGCGGCGGCTCGACCGAGCTCGTGCTCGGCGAGGAGGAGGTCGAGGCCGCCTGGAGCATGGACGTCGGCTGCGTGCGCCTGACCGAGCGGCACCTGCGCGCCGACCCGCCGGGGCCCGGCGCCGTGGCCGCCGCGCGCGCGGACGTGGCGGCGGCCCTGGACGAGGCGGCCCGCGCGGTGCCGCTGGCGCGCGCCGCGACCCTCGTCGGGGTGGCCGGCACCGTCACGACGATCACCGCCCACGCGCTGGGCCTGCCGGCCTACCAGCCCCAGGTGATCCACGGCGCGGTGCTGCCCGTGCCCGACGTGCTCGCCGCCTGCGAGGACCTCCTCGCGATGAGCCGCCCCCAGCGGGCGGCGCTGCCGTTCATGCACCCCGGCCGGGTCGACGTCATCGGCGCCGGGGCCCTGGTCTGGCGCGAGGTCGTCCAGCGGGTGGCCCGGGAGTCCGGCGTGGCTCAGGTGGTGACCAGCGAGCACGACATCCTCGACGGGATCGCCCTCTCCCTCGCCTGAGGTCCGGCGCGTCGGCCCGGCTAGTGCGCACAGCGCAGTAGTGTCCTGGACGTGGACGCGACCCAGCTGCTCAAGGGCGTGCTCGACGCGGCCGTGCTGGCCGTGGTCGAGCACGAGGACGGCTACGGCTACGACGTCGTCCGCCGGCTGCGCGCCGCGGGCCTCGACGGCGTCGGGGACGCCTCCGTCTACGGCACGCTGCGCCGGCTCTACGCGGCCGGCGCGCTGACCTCCTACGTGGTGCCCTCCGAGGAGGGCCCCGCCCGCAAGTACTACGGCACCACCCCCCAGGGGCGGGCCCTGCTCGAGGAGCAGCGCAAGACCTGGCGGTCCTTCTCCGAGACCATGCAGCACCTGCTCGAGCCCGTGGAGACGTCCCGATGAGCACGCCCCTGCCCGCACCCGCCGCCCCGGACGCCGCCGCGCGGGAGTACGCCGCCGCCGTGCGCACCGCCCTGGCCGACCTGCCCCCCGACGTCGTCGAGGAGCTCGCCGGCGGCCTCGACGCCGACCTCGCCGACTCCGCGGCCGA
>NZ_JBZYWI010000198.1:0-4484 GCF_058932755.1 Quadrisphaera sp. DVD1 | reverse complement strand
CGCCGGCGGCGCCGGAGCCCACCTCGAGGGGCCGCGCGTGAGCGGGCACCGCCACGGGTGGGGCGTCCCAGGCCGCCGTCGCCGCGAGCACCGCGCCGAGGGACACCGCGGCCTTGGGGTCGGCGTCCACGGCCACCGGGCGCCCGAGCTCGGCGGAGAGGAGCTGCGCCACCCGCGGCACGCGCGAGGACCCGCCGACCAGCAGGACCGCGTCGAGGTCCTCGGCGTCGACGCCGGCCGAGGCCAGGGCCCGCCGCAGGGCCTCGAGCGTCTCGTCCAGGGCCGGGGCGATCATCGCCTCGAACTCCGAGCGCACGAGCCTGACCTGCGTCTGGGTGCCCGGCAGCAGCACCGGGATGGTGGCCTCGGTGTCGCTGGACAGCGCCTCCTTGGCCTCCACGCACTCGCGGTGCAGGCGGCTCAGCGCCGTGCGGGCCTCCGGGTCGTCGGGATCGAGGTCGAGCAGGCCGCCGTCCAGGCTCGCCTCCACGTGCGCGAGGACCGCCTCGTCGAAGTCGACGCCGCCGAGGCGCTCCAGCCCCTCCGGCGCGCCCAGCAGGTCGAACGCGACCGCGCCGGTCTTGCGGGCGACGGCGGCGTCGAAGGTCCCACCGCCGAGGTCGTAGACCGCGATGGTGGCGCCCACGGGCACCCGCGCCTGCGCCGCGTAGTGCACCGCGGCGGCCACCGGCTCGGGCACGAAGGTGGCGTCCGGGACGCCCGCCGCGTCCAGCGCCTCGCGGAGGCGGGCCAGGCGGTGCTCGCCCCAGGACGCCGGGTGGGTCAGGGCGATGACCTCGGCCGCCTCGCCCTCGCGCTCGGCCGCCCGCTGGACGACCCAGCGGACCACCCCGGCGGCCACCTCCTCGGCGGTGACGACGGTGGCGCCCAGCACGAAGGGCACCGGGTCGCCGATCCTGCGCTTGAACTCCCGCACCACCCGGTCCGGGCGGCTCAGGCAGCGCCGCTCGGCCGCCTCGCCGACCAGCTGCTGGCCGTCGTCGCCGAGGAAGACCACGGAGGGGGTCGCGGTGGAGCGGCTGCCCAGCGGCAGGGGCTCGGGCGCCGCCGGGCCGTCCTCGCCCCGCCGGCGCAGCGCTGCAGCCGTGAACGTCGTGCCGAGATCGACACCGAGCGCATATGGCATGTAACACCCCCAATGCGGACCAATTACGGGTCGATGACGGTGGCCGCGTCAAGGGGGAGGGCTCGCGGAGTCGGGGGGTGCCCCCCGGAGGGGGCTGATCCCCCTAGGGGGGCTCCGCTCGCGGCCCGCGTCCCCCCGGGGGGTGCTCCCCGGCCAGGGGGGCGCCACCCGTGTGTCCGGTCCGCCCCGGATGCCTACCTTCGTCCCGTCCCGGACGGATCCGTCCGGCCGATCGGTGCGACGAAGGAGACGACATGTCGACGATGACGAGCTCGCTGCTGGACTTCATCCTCGGGCTGCTGCGCGACGACGAGAAGGCCGCGGCGTTCGCCGCGGACCCCGAGAGCGCCATGCGCGACGCCGGCGTCGAGGGCGCCTGCGCCGAGGACGTGGACGCCGTGCTGCCGGTCGTCCTGGACTACGCGCCGGTGACCGTGAACAGCTCGTCCTTCGACCGCGACTACAGCACCGGCGGCAACACCGCGGTGCTCGGCGCGCACCACGACGCGGACACCGACACCGACACCGACGGCGACGGCCCGTCCACCGCGCCGGGCTCGAGCGCGCCGCAGCCCGGCGCGAGCCCCGTGGACGCCGGAGCCGTGCAGCAGCTGCACCACATCATCAACAACTACTCGTACACGTCCGTGGACGACTCGGACACGATCTTCGACCAGTCGGTGAACCAGAACATCTGGGCGGACGGCGACGTCACGCAGCTCTTCGACAACCACTCCGTGATCGCCACGGGCGACGGCGCCGTGGCGGCCGGTGGTGACGTGGACGGCGTCGTGACCGGCGACCAGAACGTGATCGGCGAGGACAACAACGTCGGCAACACCGACAACTCGCAGCACGTCGACAACTCCGAGAACGCGGAGGACTCCTACAACGACAGCTCGGACAACTCCGTGGAGGACTCGGGCAACGACAACTCCGACCACTCCGTCGACAACTCGGTCGAGGTCGGCGACGTCGAGGTCGACGTCGAGGACTCGGGCAACGACAACTCCGACAACTCCGTCGACATCGAGGACTCGGGCAACGACAACTCCGACAACTCGGTGGAGGACTCGGGCAACGACAACTCCGACCACTCCGTCGACGTCGACGTCGAGGACTCGGGCAACGACAACTCCGACCACTCGGTGGAGGACTCGGGCAACGACAACTCCGACCACTCCGTCGACGTCGAGGACTCGGGCAACGACAACTCCGACCACTCCGTCGACGTCGAGGACTCCGGCAACGGGAACGACCTCTCGAGCAGCGACGACGACTCGTACACCGAGGTCGACGTGGAGGCCTCGTTCGAGCAGGACAACACCATCGACTCCTACAACGACAGCCTCGAGGTCGAGGACGTCACCGTCGTCGGCGGCGACGTCGAGGACTGATCGCTGCAGCACCCGGGCACCCGGCCGGGCAGGAGCGGACGCCGCCCCTGCCCGGCCGGGCTCGTCCGTGCTTGCATACGCCCATGACGGACGACGGTGTCCTGACCACCACGACGGCGACCACGACGACGGAGAGCACCGCGGAGCAGACCGCGCTGGTCGCGCGGGCCGTGCGGCTGGTCGAGGGGGCGGAGCGGCCCGACCTGCGGGCGCGGCTGCGCCACACCCGGCGGCGCCTGGAGGACCCGAGCGTGCGGGTCCTCGTCGTCGGGGAGTTCAAGCAGGGCAAGAGCGCCCTCGTCAACGCCCTGGTGGGCGCCCCGGTGTGCCCGGTCGACGACGACGTCGCCACCGCCGTCCCCACCGAGGTCGCCCACGGCGAGGTACCGGCCGCCGAGCTCGTGCGGGTGGCGGCCGGCACCGCCGACCCCGGGGCGGACGGCGGGGACGCGACGGACGACGTCCCGGTGGAGCGCACGCCGGTGGCCCTGGACCGCCTGGCCGACCACGTCACCGTCTCCGCGGAGCCCGACGGGGCCCGCCGCGTGCTGCGGGCGGAGGTCCGGCTGCCCCGGGCGGTGCTGTCCGGCGGGCTGGTGCTGGTCGACACCCCGGGGGTGGGCGGGCTCGGGTCGACCCACGCGCTCGCCACCCTCGGCGCCCTCGCCACGGCGGACGCCGTCCTGCTCGTCTCCGACGCCTCGCAGGAGTTCTCCGAGCCGGAGATGGAGTTCCTCCGCCAGGCGCTGCGGCTGTGCCCGACCGTGACCTGCGTGGTCACCAAGACCGACCTCTACCCGGCGTGGCGGCGCGTGGCGGACCTCGACCGCGCCCACCTGGCCAGCGCCGGGGTCGGGGTGCGCCTGCTGCCCGTGTCCTCCGCGCTGCGCTCGCAGGCGGTGCGCTCCGGCGACGCCGAGCTCCACAAGGAGTCCGGCTTCCCGGCCCTCGTGGCGCACCTGCGCCGCGACGTCCTGGACCAGGCCGCGCTGCTGTCCCGCCGCTCGACCCGCCACGACCTCCTGGCGGTCACCGAGCACCTGTCCCTGTCTCTGCGCGCGGAGCTGCAGGCCCTGGAGGACCCGGCGGGCAGCCCCGCCGTGGTCAGCGGGCTCCAGGCGGCGCGCGAGCGCGCCGACGGGCTGCGCAAGCGCAGCGCCCGGTGGCAGCAGACCCTCGGTGACGGCATCGCCGACCTCGTCTCGGACATCGACCACGACCTGCGCGACCGGATGCGCGTCATCGGCCGCGAGGCGGAGGAGGCGATCGACCAGGGCGACCCCGGGCAGGTCTGGGAGGAGTTCGCCGCCTGGCTGCAGCAGCGGGTCGCCGCGGCGGCCTCGGACAACGTCCTGTGGGCCGGTGAGCGCGCCCAGTGGCTGGCCGAGCAGGTGGCCCAGCACTTCTCCGACGACGGCGGCACCGCGGTGCCCGCCCTCGGCGGGGTGGGCGCCGACGGCGCCCTGGCGGCGGTGATGCCGCTGGACCGGGTCGACGACGGGCACGTCTCGCCGGCGCAGAAGCTGCTCATCGGGATGCGGGGCTCCTACGGCGGCGTCCTCATGTTCGGCCTGCTCACCGGCATCGCCGGGATGGCCCTGATCAACCCGATCTCGGTCGGCGCCGGCCTGCTGCTCGGCGGCAAGGCGTACGCGGAGGACAAGCAGGCCCGGCTCAAGCGGCGCCAGGCCGAGGCCAAGACGGCCGTGCGGCGCCACCTGGACGACGTCGTCTTCCAGCTGACCAAGGACGCCAAGGACCGCCTGCGCCAGGTGCAGCGCACGACCCGCGACCACTTCGCCGACCTCGCCGAGGAGCTGCACCGCTCGCTGCAGGACTCCGTCGTGGCCGCCCAGAAGGCGGCCAGGACCGAGTCGTCCCAGCGGGAGCGGCGCCTCGTCGAGGTGCGGGCCGCCCTCGCGCAGGTCGAGGAGCTCTCC
>NZ_JBZYWI010000197.1:0-4536 GCF_058932755.1 Quadrisphaera sp. DVD1 | reverse complement strand
GAGGAGCGCCTGCGCCGCGACGCCCCCGGCTGCGGCCTGCCCTGGTGGGTGCTGGCGGGGATCGGCAAGGTCGAGTCCGGCCACGCCAGCGGCGGGCGCGTGGACGACGCCGGCCGCACGCGCGGGTCCATCCTCGGCCCGCGCCTGGACGGCTCCCTGGCGGGCACCGCCCGGATCACCGACAGCGACGACGGCGCCCTCGACGGCGACGCCGCGTTCGACCGCGCCGTGGGACCCATGCAGTTCCTCCCGGGCACCTGGGCCGGGTTCGCCGCCGACGGCGACGGCGACGGGCGGAAGGACCCCCACGACGTCGACGACGCCGCCCTCGGCGCCGGGCGCTACCTGTGCTCGGGCGCCCACGACGGCGCCCTGGCCACGGACGCCGGCCAGCGGGCCGCGCTCATGCGCTACAACCGCTCGGTGCCCTACGGCCTGAAGGTGCTCAGCTGGGGCGCGGCCTACCGCGACGGCGTCTCGCCGGTGCCGGGCGCCTCCGGCTCCGTGCCCGCGCCGGCCACCCCGCCCACCCGGGCGCCGCAGCGGCCCGCACCGGCTCCCGCGCCGCTGCCCTCCCCGCTGCCCGCGTCGATCACGGTGCCGGACGCCGCCCCGCAGGCGCAGGCCCCGGCCGCGCCCCCCACGACCGCTCCGGCCGCGCAGGCGCCGGCGAGCCCCGCGCCTGCGCCGACTGAGCCGGCGCCGACTGAGCCGGCGCCGACTGAGCCGGCGCCGACCACGCCTGCGCCGACCACGCCTGCGCCGACCACGCCTGCGCCGACCACGCCTGCGCCGACCACGCCTGCGCCGACCACGCCTGCGCCGACCGAGCCGACCACGCCTGCGCCGACCACGCCTGCGCCGACCACGCCTGCGCCGACCACGCCTGCGCCGACCACGCCTGCACCGACCGAGCCGACCACGCCTGCGCCGACCGAGCCCACGACGCCTGCGCCGACCGAGCCGGCGCCGACCGAACCCGCCCCCGGCTGCCCCGCGCCCGAGGAGCCCACCGCGGAGGCGCCCGCCGACCCGGCCGCCACCCCCGCCGCGCCGGCGCCGGAGGCGACCGCCCCCGTCGCGGCCGACCCCGGGACCGACGGGCCTCCCGAGCCCACCGAGCCGCCGTGCCCGGAGCCCGCAGACCCCGGCGCCGACGGGCCGGAGCCCACCGACCCGGCTCCGACCGACGCGCTCCCGGCCGAGGACGGCGTCCCGGCGGCTCGGGAGGGCGGCGCCTGAGGGATCCGGTCCCGGCCGCCGTCGGCGGTGGCGCCTAGGCTGGGCCCGTGCTCGTCGACCTGCACACCCACTCCACGGCCTCGGACGGGACCGACTCTCCGGCCGGGCTCGTGGACGCGGCCGCTCGGGCCGGGGTGCGGGCGCTGGCGCTGACCGACCACGACACCACGGCCGGGTGGGAGACCGCCGGGCGCGAGGCGCACCGCGCCGGGCTGCTCCTGCTTCCCGGCGCCGAGGTCTCCTGCCGCACCGGCGGCGTGACGATCCACCTGCTCAGCTACCTGCACGACCCCGGCCACGAGGCCCTGGCCGCGACCCTCGCGAGCTCGCGCGACGTCCGCCTGAACCGCGCCCGCGGCATGGCCGAGCTGCTCGGCCGCGACTACCCGATCACCTGGGAGCACGTCCTGGCCCAGGCCGCGCAGGGCGCCACGGTCGGCCGCCCGCACGTCGCGGACGCACTGGTCGCCGCCGGCGTCGTGCGCGACCGCGACGAGGCGTTCTCCTCCCTCCTGGCCGACGGCTCGCCGTACGTGCTCCACCACGGCGCCCCCCACCCGGTCGAGGCCGTCCGCCTCGTCCGCGCGGCCGGCGGCGTCCCGGTGATCGCCCACGCGTTCGCCAGCGCCCGCGGCCGCGTGGCGACGGTGGAGCTGCTCGAGGAGATGGTCGCCGCCGGGATGGCCGGGGTGGAGGTCGACCACCGCGACCACACCCCGGACGACCGGGCCCGCCTGCGCGACTTCGCCGCCGCCCACGACCTGCTGGTCACCGGGTCCAGCGACTACCACGGGACCGGCAAGCGCAACCTGCTCGCCGAGAACACCACCTCCGAGGCGGTGCTGGAGGCGATCCTCGGGCAGGGCACCGGCACCGCCGCGATCGGCTCGCTGACGGCCCGCTCGTGACGCCGGCGGCGCGGCGCGCCCGGGAGCAGGGCCCGGAGCAGGGCCTGCTGCCGGGCATGCCGACCCGGCTCTTCACGTGCACGCCCACCCGGCTCACCACGCACCTGGACTGCCCGCGCCGCTACCGCCTCACCTACCTCGACCGCCCCTCCCCGCCGCGGGGACCGGCGTCCGCGCACACGTCCGTGGGCGCCGCCGTGCACCTGGCCCTGGCCCGCTGGTGGAGCGAGCCGCTGCCCCGCCGCACCCCCGAGCGCGCCGGCGAGCTGGTGCGCGCGGCCTGGCCGGGCTCGTGGTCCAGCGCCGGGTTCCGCGACGCCGAGCAGAGCGCCGAGCACTGCGAGCGGGCCGTGGCGGCGGTCACCGCCTACGCCGAGGGGCTGGACCCGGCGCACGAGCCCGTCGGCGTCGAGCGCACCGTGGCCACCCGCACCGCCACGCTCGCCGTCTCGGGGCGGGTGGACCGGATCGACGCCCGCGACGACGAGCTGGTGGTCGTCGACTACAAGCTCGGCCGGCGCGAGCCCACCGGCACCGACGCGCGCACCTCCCTGGCCCTGGGCCTGTACGCGGTGGCCACCGCCCGCACGCTGCGCCGCCCGTGCACCAGGGTGGAGCTGCACCACGTGCCCAGCGGCGCGGTGGCCGTCGCCGAGCACGACGAGGCGTCGCTGGCCCGCAAGGTCGCCGAGGCCGAGTCGATCGCCCGCGACGTCGTCGCCGCCACCGACGCCCTCGCCGCCGGCGCCGACCCCGACGAGGCGTTCCCGGCCACGCCGTCGTCGCTGTGCGCCTGGTGCGACGTGCGCCCGGCCTGCCCGGTGGGCCAGGCGCACGTGCCCGCCGCCGAGCCGTGGGCGGCCCTGGCCCCCTGAGGCCGGTCGCTCACAGCAGCCGGCGGTCCGCGGCCCAGCGGGTCAGCTCGTGGCGGGAGGACAGCTGCAGCTTGCGCAGCACCGCCGACACGTGGGTCTCGACCGTCTTGACCGAGATCACCAGCTCGCGCGCCACCTCCTTGTAGGCGTAGCCGCGCGCGATGAGGCGCATCACCTCGCGCTCGCGGGCGGAGAGCCGGTCGAGCTCCTCGTCAGTGGTGGCGACGTCGCCGGCGGCCGCCCCGAAGGCGTCGAGGACGAAGCCCGCCAGGCGGGGGGAGAAGACCGCGTCGCCGTCGGAGATCCGCCGCAGCGCGGCGAGCAGGTCCGGCCCGCTGATCGTCTTGGTGACGTAGCCCCGCGCGCCGGCCCGCACCACGGCGATGACGTCGTCCGCCGCGTCGGACACGCTCAGCGCCAGCACCCGCACCGGCGCCCCGGCCGCGGTGGTCAGCCCTGCGCAGCGGCGCAGCACCTCCGCCCCGCCGCCCCCGTCCCCGCCGGGCAGGTGGACGTCGAGCAGGACGACGTCCGGCGCCGTGGCGGTCACCACCGCCACGGCCTCGTCGACGTCCCCGGCCTCGCCGACCACCTCCACGCCCCCGGCCAGCGCGGCGAGCTCGGAGCGGACGCCGGAGCGCACGAGGCGGTGGTCGTCGACGAGCACGAGCCGCAGCGGCGGGGGCGCGCTCACCGCGGCTCCTGCGCGGGGCCGACGAGGCGCAGCGAGACCTCGGTGCCGCCGCCGGGGGCCGGGCGCACCGCGGCGCTGCCACCGGCCCGGGCCATCCGGCCCAGCACCGACTCGCGCAGGCCGAGGCGGTCGGCCGGGACGGCGTCGAGGTCGACGCCCGCGCCGTGGTCGCGCACGAACGCCTCGACGCCCGACGGGCCCGCCTCGACGTAGACCTGCACCGGGGCGGCGCCGTGGCGGACGGCGTTGAGCACCGCCTCCCGCAGGGCCTGCACCAGGGCCTCCTCGGGGCGGCCGAGCGGGCGGTCGCCGACGACGACCACCTCCACCGGCACCCCGTGGGCCTCCTCGACCGCGGCGACCTCGACGCGCACCGCCGGCGCCAGCGAGCGGCCACCGGCGTCCGGGCCGCCCCCGTAGAGCCACGAGCGCAGCTCGCGCTCCTGGGCGCGAGCGAGGGTGGTCACGGCGGCCGGGTCGGCGCTGCTGCGCTGGATCAGGGCGAGGGTCTGCAGCACGGAGTCGTGCAGGTGGGCGGCCAGCTCCGCCCGCTCCGCCTCGCGCACGCGGGCGGCGCGCTCGGCGCGCAGCTCGGCGGCGGACCGGACGGCCCACGGCGCGAGCAGCAGGCCCGTGCCGGCCAGCACCGCGGCCACGGCGAGCACCACCGGACGCAGGGCCGAGGTGTCCTCACCGCGCAGCGCCAGCAGCACCACGCCGGTCGCGGCCAGCAGGACGCCCACCAGCAGGCGCGGCCCGCCGTCCGGGGCGCCGCCGCCGGCGCGGGCCAGCCAGCGGTCGCGGTCCCCGGCGTCCA
>NZ_JBZYWI010000196.1:0-4574 GCF_058932755.1 Quadrisphaera sp. DVD1 | reverse complement strand
GGCGACGAAGCCCCACCGCGGGTCGCCGGCGTCGACGACGAGCCCGATCAGCGGGGCGCCCACGGCGCTGCCGACGGTCAGCGCCGAGCTGTGGACGCCGAGGGCCAGGCCCCGCACCTGCGGCGGGGTGGTGCGGGTGAGCACCTCGGCGGTCAGCGACATCACGGGCGCGCAGAACAGCCCCGTCGGGACGATGAGGAGCGCCAGCGCCGTCCACGAGCCCGCCAGGGCGGCCGGCAGGGCGGTGACGGCCAGCAGCGCCAGCACGGTCGCCGCCCGGGGACGCCGCGGGCTGGCGCCGAAGACGAAGCCGCCGACGAGCGAGGCGAGGCACCACAGGGCGAGGACCAGGCCCAGGTGCTCGACGCTGCCGAAGGACGTCATCACCGCGGTCATGGCGGTCTCGGTGCCGGTCACGGTGAGCGTCGAGGCGAAGGTCACGACGAGCAGGGCCACCACCGGGCGGGTCAGCCAGCGCGGCCGGCTCGCGCCGGCCACCGCCGGCGCCGGCGGTGCCAGCCGGTCGGCCGCGGGCAGGCGGGGGTCGTCGCCGTGGACCGGCGGGTCGAGGACCACCAGCGCGGCGCCGGAGACGAGGATCAGCGCCGCGACGGCGCGCAGGGTGGTGGTGGCGCCGGTCGCCGTCATGAGGGCGATGCCCGCCGCGGGGCCGACGGCGAAGGACAGCTCCACGCCCATGGAGTCCAGCGAGAAGCCGGCCCGGCGCTCCTCCGGCGGCACGGCGGCGCTCAGCGCCTGGCGGCTGAGGGAGAACACCGGGATCGCCAGCAGCCCCGCGGTGAACGCCGCCGCGACCAGGGAGCTGAAGCCCAGCGCGGGAGCGGCCAGCCAGAAGGCGGCCTCGACGAGGGTCGTCGTCACCACGACGGGGCGCAGGCCGAGCCGGTCGATGCCGCGGCCGAGCAGCGGTGCTCCCAGCGCCCCACCGACGGCGAAGGCGGCACCGATGAGACCGGCGGCGGCGAAGCCGCGGTCGAGGTCGAGGACGACGTGCAGCGTGAGCACGAGCGGCGCCGCGGTGATCGGCAGGCGCGCGAGCAGCGTGATGAGCAGCAGCGCGGGGATGCCGGGACGGGCGAGGACGCGGCGGTACGGGGCGAACGACACAGCAGGGATCCACTTCGGGCACGACGAGAGGCCGGGCACTCACCCCGGCGATGGGCCGCCTCCGGCGCGGGGCAGCCTTGCGAGAACCACGCTCGCGCCCCGGATGTTCCCGGCGAGCGGAACGCCTAGCGGGCCACGCAGCCGTCCCCGCCCCACAGGGCGGTGACCCGCCCCGTCTCGCCGCCGGCGTCCAGGACGCCGCTGAGCTGGCCGATCGCGAACTCCTCGCCCAGGCTCGTGGTCTCCACCGGCACGCCGTGGGCCGCCTGGAGGTCGGCGCCGGTGGAGCCGATGCCGATCCCGGTGACCGTCGTCAGGGTGGCGGCGGGCGAGCCCGGGCGCACCGTCCAGCCGATGAACAGCCCGTCGCGGGCGTAGACGACGAGGCCGTCCTGCCACACCCAGGAGTCGCGCTCGTCGAGGGTGCAGGCCGTCGGGTCCGGCTCCGGCGGCACGCCGAAGGCGGCCAGGCCCACGGTCAGCGCCGCGTCGGCGGGCCCGCCGAGCACCGCCCGCGAGACCGAGCCGGTGAGCGGGTCGACGAGGCCGAGGCCGTCCTCGAGCAGGACCGCGGGCAGCGCCTGCGACGCACCGCTGGTCGAGGGGCCCGGCGTCGCCGTCGGGGCGCTCGGCGCGGGGGTGGAGGACGACGGAGCGGGCTCCGGCGACGCGTCGTCCCCGCCGCTGCACCCGGTCAGGGCGAGCGCCACCGCCGCTGCGGCCACCGCCACCCGCGCTCGTCGCCCCGTCGTCACCGGCCCATGATCGCCGCTCCTCGCTACGGTGGCCCGGTGCCCCGCCGCATGAGCGACCCCGCGTTCCGCAGCCAGCAGCTCGAGCACCTCGCCGACGAGCACGTGCAGCCCCTCAACGCCGTCGTCGAGCGCCTGCGCGCCCAGCACGCGCCCCGGCCGGTCCCCGCCGTGGCGCCGTGCTCCGCAGGCACCGGCGCCCGGGTGCTGGCCCTGCTGCGCGCGCCCGGGCCGGCGTCCGCCGCCACCGGTCTCCTCTCGCTCGAGGACGACGACACCGGCGCCGAGCGCCTCTCCCAGCTCGTCACGGGCGCGGGCATCGACCCGGCGCTGGTCCTGCCCTGGGGCGCCGCGCCGTACCCGGTGGCGGGGGAGGAGCCGCTGAGCACGCCCGACGTCAAGGCGGGGCGCGCGGCACTGGAGGCGCTGGTGCCCCTGCTGCCGCGCCTGCGCTCGGTGGTGCTGCACGGCAAGGACGCCGAGGCGGTGTGGAGCGCGTTCGCGGGCGCCAACCGCTCGGCGCTGCTGGGGGTCCGCGTCGAGCCCTGGACGTTCGGCACCGACGACGAGGCCCTGAGCAAGCACCGCGCGAGCCGGCTGCGGCGGCTCGCGGCCACCTACGCCTCCGTCGCCGACGCCCTGCGCTGAGCCGCCGGCACCACCCCCGCGGCCGCTACCGTGCGCACGTGAGCGCGACGCCCAGCGAGGCCAGCCAGAGGATCGACGCCCAGCTCGCCGGGCTCACCGACTGGCGCGGCGACCTCGCCCGCGCCTTCCGGGCGCTGGTGCGCGAGGTCGAGCCCGACCTCGTCGAGCAGTGGAAGTGGAGCACCGGCATGTGGTCGGCCGGGAAGCCCCTCGTGTGCGGGTACGGCGTCTTCGCCCAGCACGTGAAGCTGAACTTCTTCTCCGGCGCCGCGCTGGAGGACCCCGCGGGCCTGTTCAACAACGGCCTGGACGCCAGGAGCTCGCGCTCGATCGACCTCCGCCAGGGCGACGCGCTCGACGTCGCGGCCGTCGGCGACCTCGTGCGCCGCGCCGCCGCGCACGCGCGCACCTCCGCCGGCTGAGCCGCCGGGTCGGGCACCCTGCTCCACGACGGCGGGCGACAGGAGCGCGACATGGCTGAGCGGGGCAGGACCGGAGCACCGGGTGCGGCGGGCGGCGTCCGCCGCTGGGCGCTGGTGGCGGCGGTGGCGCACGTGGTCTTCGTGCTCACCTGGCTGCTGGCCGCGACCTGGCAGCGACCGCGGTACAGCGTGCTGGCCCACTCCATCAGCGACATGTACGCGGTCGGGGCGCCGGGCGGCGGCCTCCTCGTCGTCGTGCTCACCCTCTGCGGGGCCGCGGCGATCGCCTTCGCCGGGCTGTCGCTGTGGCCGGCGCTGCGCCCGGCCGGGTGGAGCGCCGGCGTCGGCTCGCTGCTGCTGGCCCTGTCCATCTTCGGCCTGGGCGACCTGCTCTCGCCCTTCGAGCGCCTCGCGTGTCAGCGGGCGGAGCCCGGCTGCTCGGCAGCGGACCAGGTCGCCAACGCCGGCGGGATGCTCGACGCGACCCTCAGCGCGGTGGGGCTGGTGCTGCTCGTCGGCGCCGGCTTCTTCCTCTCCGCCGCGATGGGGCGGCTGCCCGCCTGGCGCGGCTGGGCGGGCCCGACGCGCTGGGTCACCATCGCGGTGCTCGCCCTCTTCGTCGCCACCGGAATCCTGTCCGGCACGGGGGTCGGCGGGCTGCTCGAGCGGCTGCTCGCCGCGGTCGGGGCCGGTGGCGTCGTGGCGCTCGCGCTGGGCGTGCGGCGGCGCGCGCTCACGCCTCCGCGCTCGCCCGCGACGCCCTGACGCGCTCCTGACGGCGCAGCACGACGAGGACGACCAGCCCGACGCCGACCGTCACGAGCAGGCGCACGGCGTCCCAGGACGGCTCGAGCAGGTCCGCGCTGGCGTTGAAGGTGGCGTGCAGGACGCCGACGGCCAGCAGGCTCCGGCCGCTCCAGGCGTCGAGCCCGGCGATCGCCAGCCGCAGCCCGACACCGGTGGCGAGGAGGACGGCCACGCCGACGAGCACGTCCGCGGGGGTGTCGGCTCCGGAGAGGGCCAGCGGCAGGTGCAGCCCGGCGAACAGCACCGCGGTGGCGGTGCTCCCGCGCACCAGGCCCCAGCGGGCGGTCGCGCGGCGCTGGACGAAGCCGGTCCAGACCAGCTCCTCCCAGAGGTTGACGACGACCACGCTGCTGGCCACCTGCAGGGCGAGCCCCACGAGCAGCGACGCCGTGAGCGGCACGGCGCCGCCGACCACGGCGCCGACGGCCCAGACCAGCGCCGGCAGGGCCAGCGCTGCGGCCGCGGCCCAGACCGGCGGCCGCGGCGGGCGCACCGCGTCGCGCAGCAGGGCCCGGACGCCGGCCCGGCCCTGCTCGCGGGCGGTGAGCACCAGCGCGGGCAGCAGCAGGCCGAGCACGAGCGTGGCGAGGACGAACGGCCCCACCGGCAGCCCGAGCAGCAGCGGCAGGGAGAGCAGCACCCAGCTGGTGGGCACGGCCACGGCTGCGAAGACCGCGAGCGGACGCCGGTCGGGCGGGTCGGCGAGGTGTGGCGGGCGCGGGGGGCGCGGCGTGCGGCGGTCCGCGAGCGGGGCGGGAGAGGCGGGAGAGGCGGTCATGACAGCTCCTGGAGGGGTGGGCGCCGGGTCCGGCGCGAC
>NZ_JBZYWI010000195.1:0-4585 GCF_058932755.1 Quadrisphaera sp. DVD1 | reverse complement strand
GTGGCGCGGCGAGCGCGAGGTGCTCCGCCGTCAGCCGCCCGACGAAGCCCGTCGCGCCGAGCAGGACGACGTCGAGCTCGCGGGCCGCGCCGCCCGCCGCCCTCACGACCCGACCCCGCGGCTCAGAGGTTCAGAGGCTCAGAGGCTCAGAGGCTCAGAGGCTCAGAGGCTCAGAGGCTCAGAGGCCGAGCTTGCCGCCGAGCCCGCCGAGCTTGCCGCCGAGGCCGCCCAGGCCCCCGCCGCCGCCGGCCCCGCCGAGGAGGCCGGCGAGGTCCTTCGGGTCGACCCCGAACCGGCTCAGCAGGCCGGCGTCCTTCTCGGTGTCGACCTGGTCGGGCAGCTCCTGCTGCGCGTGGTCGGCCTGCCCCGCGCCGATCTTGGACAGGATGAACTGGACGACGAGGTCCTTGGGGATCTGCATCCCCCGACGCTCGCACGGCCTGCGCCGCCGCGCAGGTCGAGGCCGCGCAGGTCGAGGCAGCGCAGGTCGAGGCTCAGCCGGCGACCGGCTGCTCGTCGTCCTGGTCCGCGAACTGGGTGCGGTAGAGGTCGGCGTAGAGGCCGCCGCGGGCCAGCAGCTCGGCGTGCCGGCCCCGCTCGACGATGCGGCCACCGTCCACGACGCAGATGAGGTCGGCGTCGCGCACGGTGGAGAGGCGGTGCGCGATGACGATGCTCGTGCGGCCGGTCAGCGCCACGTCCAGGGCCCGCTGCACGGCCGCCTCCGACTCGGAGTCGAGGTGCGCGGTGGCCTCGTCGAGCACCACCACCGACGGGGCCATGAGCAGCAGCCGCGCCAGGGCGACGCGCTGCTTCTCCCCGCCGGAGAGCCGGTGCCCCCGGTCGCCGACGACGGTGTCGAGCCCCTCGGGCAGCGCGCGCACGACGCCCTCGGCCTGCGCAGCCCGCAGCGCCGCCCACAGCGCCGGCTCGTCCGCACCGGGGCGGGCGTAGAGGAGGTTGGCGCGCACGGAGTCGTGGAAGAGGTGGGCGTCCTGCGAGACGACGCCCACCCGGCGGTGCAGGTCGACCTGGCGGACGTCGCGGACGTCGACGCCGCCGATCCGCACCGCCCCCGCCGTGACGTCGTACAGGCGCGCCACGAGGGAGGTGATCGTCGTCTTGCCCGCGCCGCTGGGCCCGACCAGGGCGACGACCTGGCCCGGCTCGGCGCGCAGGGAGACCCCGCGCAGCACCGGCTCCTCCGCGGGCCGCTCCGGCTGGCCCTCGACGCTCTGCGTCTCGACCGCGAGCGAGGCCAGCGTCGTGGCGGCGGGGTCGGGGTAGGCGAAGGTGACGTCGTCCAGCTCGACACCGAGCGGGCCGGCCGGCAGGGCGCCCGCGCCCGGGCGGTCGCGCACCCCGGGCTCGAGGTCGAGCACCTCGAAGACCCGCTCGAAGGAGACCAGCGCCGTCATGACGTCGACCTGCACGTTGCTCAGCCCGGTGATCGGGCCGTAGAGGCGCCCCAGCAGCGCCGCCAGGGCGAGGAGCGTGCCCACGCTGATCGCGCCGTCGATCGCCAGCAGCCCGCCGACGCCGTAGGCCATGGCGGTGGCCACCGAGGCGAGCGCGGTGAGGCCGACGAAGAAGACCCGGCTGCTCATCGCGGTCTGGACGCCGATGTCGCGCACCCGGCCCGCCCGCTCGCGGTACTGCGCGGACTCCGTCGCCGGGTCGCCGTAGAGCTTGACGAGCAGGGCCCCGGCGACGTTGAAGCGCTCGGTCATCCGGTTGCCCAGGTCGGCGCCGACCTGCATGCTCTGCCGGCTCAGCGCGGCCAGGCGGCGTCCGACCCGGCGGGCGGGCAGCACGAACAGCGGCACGAGGACGAGGGCCAGCAGCGTCACCTGCCAGGACAGGAAGAGCATCGTCCCGGCCACGGCGACGAGGGAGACGACGTTGGAGACGACCCCGGACAGCGTGGAGGTGAACGCCTGCTGGGCGCCGATGACGTCGGAGTTGAGGCGGGAGACGAGCGAGCCGGTCTGGCTGCGGGTGAAGAAGGCCAGCGGCTGGCTCTGCACGTGGTCGAACACCGCGCCGCGCAGGTCGTAGATGAGCCCCTCGCCGATCCGCGCGGACAGCCAGCGCTGCGCCAGCGCCAGGGCCGCCTGGCCCAGGGAGACGGCCACGACCGCGAGCGCCAGCCCGATGACGACCCCGCGGTCGCCGGGGATCACGCCTCGGTCGACCAGGCGCTGCAGCAGCAGCGGCGTGGCCACGACGAGGAGCGCGTCGACGACGATGAGGAGCAGGAACGCCACCAGCTGGCGGCGGTAGGGGCGGCCGAGGGCGGCCACGCGGCGCAGGGTGCCGGGGGCGAGCCGGTGCTCGGCGACGCTTCCGTCCTGGCGGAACGAGCGCATCGCGTGCCAGCCGGCACCGGCCGGCATGCCCGACATGGACAAGGTCTCCTCCTGGGGACGCACTGCGGGAGCGGCACCCGTCTCTGGGCGCCGCTCCCGCGATCAGCGCCTCAGCTGGCCTTGCGCGCCCCTCGGGTCGCGCCACCGCGGCTGCGCAGCGACACGTCGCTCTCGCTGAGGATGCGGTGGACGAACCCGTAGGAGCGCCCCGTCTCCGCCGCGAGCGCCCGGATGCTGGCGCCCTGGGCGTACTTGGCCTTCAGATCGTCCGCCAGCGTCGAGCGCTCACCGCCGGTGATCCTCGCGCCCTTCTTGATGTCGGCCACAGCCCCTCCTGCATCGCCCTCGACCAGAACCCCAGGCTCGTGGTGAGCCGTCCGGTTCATGGTCCGCCCGTTGCCAGCGCTCGGCCACCCAGGATGGATCACGCTCGGGCCGACGTCGCTCGGGCCGGCCTCGCTCAGGCCAGGGAGACCAGCTCGGCGTACTCCGGGCTCCAGAGGTCCTCCTGCCCGTCGGGCAGCAGGACGACGCGCTCGGGCTCGAGGGCGAGCACGGCCCCCTCGTCGTGCGTGACGAGCACGACCGCGCCGGCGTACCGGCGCAGCGCGTCGAGCACCTCGGCCCGCGAGGCGGGGTCGAGGTTGTTCGTCGGCTCGTCGAGGAGCAGCACGTTGGCGGCGGAGACCACGAGCATCGCCAGCGCGAGGCGGGTCTTCTCCCCGCCGGACAGGACGCCGGCCGGCTTGTGGACGTCGTCGCCGATGAACAGGAACGAGCCCAGCACGCTGCGCACGCCGGTGTCGTCGAGGTCCGGGGAGGCGCTGCGCATGTTCTCCAGCACGGTGCGCTCGGTGTCGAGGGTCTCGTGCTCCTGGGCGTAGTAGCCCAGCCGCAGCCCGTGCCCGGCCACGACGGCGCCGGTGTCGGGGGTCTCGAGCCCGGCGAGCATCCGCAGCAGCGTGGTCTTCCCGGCGCCGTTGAGCCCCAGGACGACGACCTTGCTGCCGCGGTCGATGGCCAGGTCGACGCCGGTGAAGATCTCCAGGGAGCCGTAGGCCTTGCTGATGCTGTCGGCGGTCAGCGGCGTGCGCCCGCACGCGGCCGGCTCGGGGAAGCGCAGCTTGGCGACGCGGTCCTGCACCCGCTCGCCCTCGAGGCCGGAGAGCATCTTCTCGGCGCGCTTGGCCATGTTCTGCGCGGCGACGGCCTTCGTGGCCTTGGCCCGCATCTTGTCGGCCTGCGCCATGAGGGTGCCGGCCTTCTTCTCGGCGTTGGCCCGCTCCCGGCGGCGGCGCTTCTCGTCGGTCTCGCGCGCGCTCAGGTAGGTCTTGTAGCCGACGTTGTAGATGTCGAGCGCCGAGCGGTTGGCGTCGAGGTGGAACACCCGGGTGCACACCGCCGCGAGCAGCTCGACGTCGTGGCTGATGACGATGAGGCCGCTGGAGTGGGTGCGCAGGTGCTCGCGCAGCCAGACGATCGAGTCGGCGTCGAGGTGGTTGGTCGGCTCGTCCAGGAGCAGCACCTCGGCGTCGGAGAAGAGGATCCGGGCCAGCTCCACGCGGCGGCGCTGCCCGCCGGAGAGGGTGCGCAGCGGCTGGCCGAGCACCCGCTCGGGGAGGCTGAGGTTCGCCGAGATCCGGCTGGCCTCGCTCTCGGCGGCGTACCCGCCCTGGGCGGTGAACTGCGCCTCGAGGCGCCCGTAGCTGGCCATCGCGCGGTCGCGGACCGCGGCGTCCTCGCTGGCCATGTCGAGCTCGGCCTGGCGCATCTTGCGCACGACGACGTCGAGGCCGCGGGCGGCGAGGATCCGGTCGGCGGCGAGCTGGTCGAGGTCGCCGCTGCGGGGGTCCTGCGGCAGGTAGCCGACCGGGCCGTCGCTGGTGACGGTGCCGGACGCCGGCTGGCCCTCGCCCGCGAGCACCTTGGTCAGCGTCGTCTTGCCGGCGCCGTTGCGCCCGACCAGCCCGACGCGGTCGCCCTTGCCGACGCGGAAGGTCGCGCCCTCCACCAGCAGTCGGGCGCCGGCGCGCAGCTCCACGTCGGTCGCGGTGATCATCTGTTCCTCATCCTCGTCGTCATCAGGTCCGTCGTCGTCATCACTGCTGATCCACCCGCACCCGCACCGCCCGGGCCCGCCCGGCGGCCGCGGCGAGCACGTCGAGGCGCGGGTCGGGCACGTCCAGCAGGGGCGAGGCCGGCAGGGCGGCCACCGC
>NZ_JBZYWI010000194.1:0-4681 GCF_058932755.1 Quadrisphaera sp. DVD1 | reverse complement strand
GACCCGCGCGCTGCCCGAGGCCGCGGCGACGGTGCCGGCGCGCCTGTTCGCGGTCTCGGCCGAGCAGCAGGTCGTCGAGCTCGAGCTCGAGCCCGCTGCCCAGCGCCAGCTCGAGATCGACGCGCTGCGCGAGCTGTGGGACTCGGGCACCGGCCCCGACACCGGTGGCATCCCCGCCGTGCCGGCGCTGGTGACGTCGGCGCACGCCGGCTGACCTCCCTCGGACGGGGGCTGGTGCGGGTCGGTCGGGACGGGCAGGCTGGAGCGGACATGGATGCCTTCGACCTTCCCGACGTGGCCTGGACGCCGGTCTCCCCGCGCCTGGTGACGGCGCGGCGGCTGGCCCTGCTCCTGCCGGTGGCGCTGCCCCTCGTGGCCCTCGTCGTGCTCGGGGTGGTGCTCGGCGGCTGGTGGTGGTGGGCCGGCGCCGCCGTCTGGACGGCCTGGGGCGCGTGGCTGTGGTCGCTGCAGGCGCGGCAGGTGCGGGCGGTCGGCTACGCCGAGCGCGAGGACGACCTCCTCCTGCGCAAGGGGATCGTGTTCCGCTCGCTGGTGGTGGTGCCCTACGGGCGCATGCAGTACGTGGACGTCTCGGCGGGGCCCCTGGACCGGTGGCTGGGGATCGCCACCGTCCAGCTGCACACGGCGTCGGCGGGCAGCGACGCCTCGATCCCCGGTCTGGTCCCCGAGGAGGCGGCCCGGCTGCGCGACCGGCTGGCGCACCGGGGCGAGTCGCGGCTGGCCGGGCTGTGACCTCCCCGCAGGCGGGCGCGGAGGCGGAGCCGGTGCAGGAGCCGGTGCAGGAGCCGGTGCAGGCGCCGGGGCGCGAGCCGGCGGACGCCGGTGCGGGACCGGTCGGGGAGGCGCCGTGGCGGCGGCTGCACCCGGTCACCCCCGTGCTGCGCAGCTGGCGGGTGCTCGTGGTGCTCCTGGTCCTCTACGGCCAGCAGCGAGGGACCGACGCCATGACGGGCGGCGGAGCGGACCTGCCGGGCCACCTCGAGCTGCTGATCGCCCTGGGGGTGCTGGTCGCGGCGGTGGTGGTCTCGGTGGCCGTCTCGGCGCTGGCGTGGCGGATGACGCGCTACCAGGTGGACGCCGAGGCGGTGCGGCTGCACACCGGTGTGGTCTTCCGCCAGCAGCGCTCGGCGCGGCTGGACCGGCTGCAGGCCGTCGACGTGGTGCAGCCGCTGCTGGCGCGCGTGCTGGGCTTCGCCGAGCTGCGGCTGGAGGTGGCTGGCGGCTCGGGCTCCGACGTCCGGCTGGCGTACCTGCGCGAGGCGGACGCGCAGCGACTGCGCAACACGCTGCTGGCCCGGTCGGCGGGGCTGGACTACGACAGCGAGGACGCACCCGAGGCCAGCGACCGCACCGTCGTGGAGGTGCCGCTGCCGCGGCTGCTCGGCTCGCTGGCGCTGTCCAGCGCCACGATCGTGCTGGTGCTCTTCCTCGTGGCCCTCGGGGCGACGGCCGTGGTGGTGGGCAGCCCCGAGCTGCTGCTGGTGGGCGCGGGGCCGACGCTGCTGGGCGTGGCCGCCTCGCTGTGGGCCTCCTTCACGCGCTCGGCGTCCTGGCGCGTGGCGGTCGCCGGTGACGGGCTGCGGCTGCGCCACGGCCTGCTGGAGACCCGGACCCAGACGGTGCCCCCGGGGCGGGTGCAGGCGGTCCGGCTCTCGCAGCCCCTGCTGTGGCGGCGGGCGGGCTGGTGGAGGCTGCAGGTCAACGTCGCGGGGTACGGCGGCGCCTCGAGCAGCACCGGCGGCGACCCCTCGCTGCTGGTGCCGGTGGCCACCCGCGCCGAGGCGGAGGAGGTCCTGGCCCTGGTGCTCCCGGCGCTGCTGGACCCGGCCTCGGAGGCCGTGCAGGTGGACGCCGGCGCGGCCTTCCGGCGCGACGTCGAGCGGGGGCTGGACGGCGTCGGCGAGGACGGCGGCTGGCTGGTCGCGCCGCGCCGGGCCCGGGGGCTGGATCCCGTGGGCTGGCGCCGCCACGGCGTCCTCGTCACCGAGCACGCGCTGCTCGTGCGCCGCGGCCGCCTGGGCCGCCAGCTCGACGTCGTCCCCCACGAGCGCACCCAGTCCCTCGGCCTGGTGCAGGGCCCGCTGCAGCGCCGCCTGGGGCTGGCCACCCTCCACGCCCACTCCACCCCCGGACCGGTGAGCCCGACCGCCGCGCACCTCGACGCCCAGGTGGCCGCGTCGCTGCTGCAGGAGCAGGCCGGGCGCGCCCGGCGCGCTCGAGCGGCCGCCGGGCCCGAGCGCTGGATGGAGGCGCGGGCGGCGCGGCCGCCGGCGCCGGTCGCCTCAGCGGCGGCGGAGGACCACGGCCACGTCGGTGACGGTGAAGAGGAACTGCCCCGCAGCGGCCAGTGACCGCAGGCCCTCGAGCCAGCCGGCCGCGCGGGCGGCCAGCGCCGGGTCGTCCTGCGCGGTGGACAGCACCCCGGTGGCCACCTTCCAGGCCAGCGAGCCGTCGTCGAAGCGGCGGTGGGGATCGGCCCAGGAGGTGACCTCCACGAGCTCCCAGGCCGCGCCGCGGGCGCTGCTGGCCGCGGCGAGGGCGAGCAGCTTGCGGCCCATGAAGCCGTCGGCGATGTCGGCCCAGCGCGGCACGGCCGCCACGAAGCGGTCGACGAGGGCGCGGGTCAGCGCGTCGTCGCTGCTGGTGAACAGCGCGGTGTCCCAGTCCGAGTGCGCCAGCACGAGCAGGCCGCCCGGGCGCAGCGCGCGGTGCACGGCGTCGAGGTGGGCGACCGGGTCGGCCAGGTGCTCGGCCGTGTTGAGCGAGACCGCCCGGTCGAGCTCGCCCTCGGCCAGGGGCAGCGGGCCGTCCAGGTCGGCGATCCGGCTGCGCACGCGCGGGTCGGCCAGCAGGTCGTCGTCCAGCGCGGAGACGTGGTCGAGGGCGTGCACGACCGCGGGGGGGCGCCCGGTGGGAGCGTCGAGCAGGGCGCGGACGGTGCGGCCCGTGCCGCAGCCGAGGTCCGCGGCGGTCAGGCCGTCCTCGTCGAGGCGGGCGAGCTCGACGACCCGTTCGTGGCGTCCCACGCGGGCGAGCCTACGGGCGCCGGTCCGCGGCCGGTGCGCTGGCGCGCCGCTGCGTACGCTCGCGGCGTGAGCCTGCCCCCCGGAGCCAGCACGCCGCAGCGCCGTCCCGGACGCCTCGGCGTCGGCGTCGTCGGCGCCGGCCGGGTCGGCGCCGTGCTGGGGGCCGCCCTGCGCGCCGCCGGCCACGCCGTCGTCGGCGTCAGCGCCGTGTCCGAGGCCAGCCGCGAGCGGGCGGACGCGCTGCTGCCCGGCGTCCCGGTGCTCGAGGTGCCGGCCGTCGTGGAGCGGGCCGAGCTCGTCCTCCTCGCCGTCCCCGACGACGCCCTGGCCGACCTGGTCGCCGGCCTCGCCGCCACCGGCACCTGGCAGCCCGGGCAGCTCGTCGTCCACACCAGCGGCCGCCACGGCGTCGGCGTCCTCGCCCCGGCCCGCGCGGCCGGCGCCATCCCGCTGGCCCTGCACCCGGCGATGACCTTCACCGGCACGAGCCTGGACCTGACCCGGCTGGTCGACTGCGTCGTCGGGGTCAGCGCCCCCTCGCCCGTGCTGCCGGTCGCGCAGGCGCTCGTGGTCGAGATGGGTGCCGAGCCGCTCGTCGTGCCCGAGGAGTCCCGCCCGCTCTACCACGCGGCGCTGGCCCACGGCAGCAACCACCTCGTCACCCTGGTCGCCCAGGCGGCGGAGGTGCTGCGCGCGGCGGGGGTCGAGCCGACCGACCGGGTGCTCGGGCCGCTGCTGCACGCGGCGCTGGACGGCGCCCTCGGCAGCGGCGACGAGGCGCTGACCGGGCCGGTGGCGCGCGGGGACGCCGGCACGGTCGTCCAGCACCGCGAGGTGCTCGCCCGGGCGGTCGGGGACGGCCTGGCGGGCTCCGACGTCCTCGCCACCTACCTCGCGCTCGCCCGCGCCACCGCCCAGCGGGCGCTGGCCTCCGGGCGGCTGCGCCCCGACGCCGCCGGGCGGGTGCTCGACGCGCTGGCCGAGCCCTCACCCCCGTCCGAGGGCGGCCCGGCGTACGGTTCCCCGGCGTGAGCCCCGCCCCCCTCCTCGCCCGCACCCGCTCCGAGCTCGCGCAGGCGCGCGCCGCGCTGCCGGGGCCGGTGGCCGTGGTGATGACGATGGGGGCGCTGCACGCCGGCCACGCCGCCCTCGTGCGCGAGGCGAAGCAGCGGGCCGCGAGCGTCGTCGTGACCATCTTCCTCAACCCGCTGCAGTTCGGTCCCGGCGCGGACCTCTCGCGCTACCCGCGCACCCTGGACGCCGACCTGGCGCTGCTGGCCGAGCACGGGGCGGACCTCGTCTTCGCGCCGAGCCCCGACGTCGTCTACCCCGACGGCGACCCCGTGGTGCGCGTGACCGCCGGAGCGCTGGGGGAGGTCCTCGAGGGCGCCTCGCGGCCCGGCCACTTCGACGGCGTCCTCACCGTGGTGACCAAGCTGACCCACCTCGTGCGCCCCGACCTGGCCCTGTTCGGGCAGAAGGACGCCCAGCAGCTGCTGCTGGTGCGCCGGATGGTGCGCGACCTCGACCTGGGGGTCACCGTCGACGCCGTGCCCACCGTGCGCGACGCCGACGGGCTGGCGCTGTCCAGCCGCAACGCCCACCTGAGCGCGTTCGACCGCGAGGTCGCCCTG
>NZ_JBZYWI010000193.1:0-4729 GCF_058932755.1 Quadrisphaera sp. DVD1 | reverse complement strand
GACCCGGCGGCGTCCGGGGCGGGACGCGGGGGACGGCCGCCGGTGCTCGCGGCCACCGACCCGGCCGTGGCCCTGGCGGCGCTGCGCGAGGCCGCCAGCGCGCACCGCAGCCTGTGGGTCGGGCTCAGCGACCGGACCGGGCGCACGACCGTCCGCCTCGTCGAGCCGGTGGGCATCGAGGGCGGCATGGTCACCGCCCTGGACGCCGCCTCGGGCGAGGTGCGGACGATGTCGGTGCACCGCGTGACCGGCGTCGCGCCGGCCTGATCGCGCGACAGCACGGGTAGCGTTGGCCCATGAGCCAGCCCCCGCAGGACCCGCAGGCCTACCCGTGGGGGGCGGACGAGCCGCACGGCGCCTCCCCGGCGGGCTCGTCCGCCGCTGGCGCCTCCCCGGCCGGCGCCACGCCGCCCGGCGAGCAGCGGCCCAGCGCCCCTGCGGGCGACCCCTACGGCGGCGGCCAGTACGCCGGCCCCTGGACCCAGCACGCCGAGCAGGGCGACCAGCCCTACACCGGGACGCCCTACACCGGGACGCCCCACCCGGGCAGCGCGCCGGCGCTGACCGGCTACCAGGGCCAGCCCGCCGCGCCCGGGGCCGAGGGCGGCTCGGCCCCCACCTCGACGATCGTGCTGCTGGCGGTCAGCGGGGTCTCGCTCGTGACCGGCGCGTTCACGCTCGCCGGCATCGCCGGGCTCGTCCTGTCGATCATCGCCCTGGTGCGGTCGAGCACGGACCTGCCGGCCGCCCGCCGCCTGACGAGGATCGGCTGGATCATCTGGACCGTGGTGGCGGTGCTCAGCGTCCTGCTGGTCATCGGCCTGATCGCCCTCCTCGTCGCCGCCAGCGACGCGTACGGCCCGACCGGCGGGTCCGTCTCGTCGCCCGGCCTGAGCACCGCCTTCGGCCTCGGCTGACCCGCAGCGGAGCCGCGCGCGGCGCCCGGGAAGCACCGGGCCCCGCGGGGGGTTGAGGACGAGGATGTGCCCGCAACCCCCTGCCCCACCCCGAGGAGCCCGGTGAGCGACGGACCGCTGATCGTCCAGAGCGACAAGACGCTGCTGCTGGAGGTCGACCACGCCACCTCCGCCGCGGCCCGCAAGGCGATCGCGCCGTTCGCCGAGCTCGAGCGCGCCCCCGAGCACGTCCACACCTACCGGATCACCCCGCTGGGCCTGTGGAACGCGCGGGCCGCCGGGCACGACGCGGAGCAGGTGGTCGACGCGCTGCTGGAGCACTCGCGCTACCCCGTGCCGCACGCCCTGCTCGTCGACGTCGCCGACACGATGGACCGCTACGGGCGCCTGCAGCTGCGCAAGGACGACGAGCACGGCCTCGTGCTCCAGGCCCTCGACGTCCCGGTGCTCGAGGAGGTGCTGCGCAGCCGCAAGGTCGCCCCCCTCGTCGGCGCCCGCCTGTCCCCCGAGACCGTCGTCGTCCACCCCAGCGAGCGCGGCACCCTCAAGCAGGTGCTCCTCAAGCTCGGCTGGCCCGCGGAGGACCTCGCCGGGTACGTCGACGGCGAGGCCCACCCGATCGACCTCGCCGAGGACGGCTGGGCGATGCGGCCCTACCAGGCCGAGGCCGTCGACGGCTTCTGGGACGGCGGCTCCGGCGTCGTGGTGCTGCCCTGCGGCGCGGGCAAGACGATCGTCGGCGCCGGCGCGATGGCCAAGGCCCGCGCGACGACGCTGATCCTCGTCACCAACACCGTCAGCGCCCGCCAGTGGCGCGACGAGCTGCTCAAGCGCACCTCGCTCACCGAGGACGAGATCGGCGAGTACTCGGGCACCCGCAAGGAGGTCCGCCCGGTGACCATCGCCACGTACCAGGTGGTGACCACGAAGCGGAAGGGCGTCTACCCGCACCTGGAGCTCTTCGACGCCCGCGACTGGGGCCTCATCGTCTACGACGAGGTGCACCTGCTGCCGGCGCCGATCTTCCGGATGACCGCCGACCTCCAGGCCCGCCGGCGCCTGGGCCTGACCGCCACCCTCGTGCGCGAGGACGGCCGCGAGGGCGAGGTGTTCTCCCTCATCGGCCCCAAGCGCTACGACGCGCCGTGGAAGGACATCGAGGCGCAGGGCTGGATCGCCCCGGCCGACTGCGTCGAGGTGCGGGTGACCCTGCCCGACGGCGAGCGCCTGGCGTACGCCACCGCCGAGCCGGAGGAGCGCTACCGGCTGTGCTCCACCTCGGCGTCCAAGTCGCGGGTCGTCGAGCAGCTCGTGCGCCAGAGCGGCGGCGAGCAGGTGCTCGTCATCGGCCAGTACCTCGACCAGCTCGCCGACCTGAGCGCCCGCCTGGACGCCCCGGTGATCACCGGGGAGACCGCGGTGGCCGAGCGCCAGCGGCTCTTCCAGGCCTTCCGCACCGGCGAGGTGCCCGTGCTCGTGGTGAGCAAGGTGGCCAACTTCTCCATCGACCTGCCCGAGGCCTCGGTGGCCATCCAGGTGTCGGGGTCCTTCGGCTCGCGCCAGGAGGAGGCCCAGCGCCTGGGCCGCCTGCTGCGCCCGAAGGCGGACGGCCGGACGGCGCGCTTCTACACCGTCGTCGCGCGCGACACCCTCGACCAGGACTACGCCGCCCACCGGCAGCGCTTCCTGGCCGAGCAGGGCTACGCCTACAACATCGTCGACGCCGACGACCTGCCGGCTCCGGCCACCGAGGCCTGAGCGCGCGGGGCCCGCTCGCGGCGAGCGGGCCTCGCGCGCGGGTCAGCCGCGCGGCGGCCGGGCGCGCAGCGCCGCGTCGACCTCCGGGTCGCGGAGCCGGCCCAGCCACTCCAGCAGGGCCGGGTACGTCGACGGGTTCGCGGCGACGTAGGGCCGCAGCTCGGGGGCGTCCTGGGCGATCTGGGCCAGCACGGCGGCGTCCGTGCCGGGGTCGACGGCCTGCGCGGCGGTGAAGCGCGCCACCGGCGCGGGAGCCGGCGGCGGCGGGACCGCGGGGGTCACGGGCGTCGCGGGCGTGACGGGGATGACCGCGGTCGCCCCCGCCGGCTGCTCGCGCTCCACCGGCCGGACCGGCTGCTCGGGCTCCACCGGCCGGACCGGCTGGGCGGGCTGCCACTCGTACGCGGCGGTGGCCGGGCCGGTCGCGCGTGCGCGGTCGGCGCCCTCGGGGCGCATCGACGGCGGGACCAGCAGCACCACCGCGATCGTGCCGGGCAGGCCGAGGGCCAGCAGCAGGAACGGGTACGTGACCGCGCCGTGGTGCTGGTCGCTCGCGGCGAGCACCAGCGCGACGAGCCCGAGCACGGCCACCACGCCGGCGAGCACCAGGGCCACGCCGCGGCCAGCGGCGGGGTCGTTGCGCAGGGCGCTGAGGCCGACGACCGCGGCGACGGCGATGAGCAGCGCGAGGACGAGCCCGATCACCACGGGAGCCGCGGAGGAGCCGTCCGCGACCGCCACGCCGGCGTCCACCGCGGTCACCACGGCCACGACGACGACCAGCAGGAACGCGCGCAGCGCCGCCCCGACCCACCGCTCGGTCCCGGAGGTGCTGCGCTGCCCGCGCAGCACGCCCGGGGCCGCGGCCGCCGCGGCGCCCGCCGGGAGCAGGACGAGGCCGAAGCCGCCGAGGTGCAGGCTCTGGATCTGCGGCAGGCGCGCGGAGTCCGACGCGCCGATGACGAAGACCACGCAGAAGACCGCGCCGAGGGCGAGGAGCACCGCGCGCCAGGCGGCGTCGCGCCGCGCCGTGCCCAGCAGCGGCCACGCCACGAGCGCCAGGACGAGCACCGACTCGGCGAGCAGGGCGACCAGCGCGCTCACCGAGAAGCCGAGGTCGGCCAGGCGCACGAGGCCGAGCACGAAGGAGATCAGCACCGTCGCGGCGACCAGGCCGGTGAAGGCCCGCACGACGAGCAGCCACTGCTCCGTCGCGGCCCGGTCCTGCTCCGGCGGGCCGAGCTCGGAGGCGCGCGGCTGCGCCGCGAGCACCGCACCGGCCAGGCCGAGGGCCAGCGCCACGCCGACCCCGCCGGAGAACCCGTCGCCGGTCACCCCGTCCACCACCAGGTAGACCAGCGCGAGCACCGCGTAGGGCAGGTTGGCGAGCAGCCGCACGGTGCGGGTGCGGTGCACCGTCCACGTGGCGGGGAAGACCCCGACCCGGCTCAGGTAGGGCAGCGCCAGGCTGAGCACGGACAGGACCGTGACGAGGACGACCTCGAGGCGGTCGCTCGCGCCGTGCTGGTAGTCCCAGGGCAGCGCCAGGGAGACGAACAGCAGGAGCGCGGCCACGCCGTCGCGGAGGTAGTCGCTCAGCGGGATCCCCGCGAAGGGGTGGGCCGCCGGCGCCGCCTGCGCGCGCTGGGGCGGGTGGCCCCCGGGGTCGGTGCTCATCTGCTTCGCCCTCCTCGTCGACGGTGCGGTCGGCCCGGGCGCGCCGTGCCGGGCCGCTCCATCCTGCCGCGTCCGGCGCCGGCGGAGGAGCACCGGCCCGATGCGCTCAGGAACCTCACAGCAGGCGCGCAGGATGTCCGAAGCCCGCTGTCGTTGGGTAGGGGGAAGCAGTCCTCTCCCGACCACCGAGGTGACCCGATGAGCTCCGAGACCACCCCCGGCGCAGCCAGCGCCCGCCAGCCCGCGCGCGACCCCTGGGCTCCCCCGGGCAGCGGCTGGGTGGGGCAGGACGGCACCGCGCCGCTGCCGCCGGTTCCGCCGCCCCCCGCGCCGTCCGCCCCGCAGCAGGGCCACGGCGCCTTCGGCGACCCCGGCCA
>NZ_JBZYWI010000192.1:0-4832 GCF_058932755.1 Quadrisphaera sp. DVD1 | reverse complement strand
GGAACCCGCGCCACCGTGCGCCGCGCCGTAGCGCTGTCCCCGGAGATCGCCGTCGGGCTGCGCACCACGCTGGCGCTCGCGGCGCTGACCACGCTGGGGCGGATCGCCGTGCCGGTCGCCGTCCAGCAGACCGTCGACCGCGGCCTGCAGGGCCCCGGCGGCCCGGACGTCGGCCTCGTCGCCGTGCTCACGAGCCTCGCCGCCGTGGTGGTCCTGGCGACGGCGGCGACGTCCTACGTGGTCAACGTGCGGCTGTTCCGCGCCAGCGAGGCGGGCCTGGCCACGCTGCGCGAGCGGGCCTTCGACCACATCCACGACCTCGCGGTGCTCACCCAGAACCGGGAGCGGCGCGGGTCGGTGGTCTCGCGCGTCACCAGCGACGTGGACACCATCTCCACGTTCCTGCAGACCGGCATGCTCGTGCTCGTCCTGTCCCTGGGTCAGCTGGTGCTCGCCACCGGCCTGATGCTCGTCTACTCCTGGCAGCTGGCCCTGCTCGTGTGGGCGTGCTTCGTGCCGGTCGTCCTCGCCCGCCACCGCCTGCAGCAGCCGGTCAGCCGCGCCTACGCCGCGGTGCGCGAGCGGATGGGAGACCTGCTCGGCGGGATCTCCGAGGCCGTCGTCGGCGCCGACACCATCCGCGCTCACGCCGCGTCGGCGCGCACCTGGCGCTCGGTGGACGCCGCCGTGGAGGCCCACCGGCGCGACGCCGTGCGCGCGCAGACGGCGACCGCCACGACCTTCTCGATCGGCGTGCTGGTCTCCGGGCTGGTGCTCGCCGCCGTCGTGGTCGCCGGGACGTTCCTCGGGCTGGCGGGGGAGATCACCCTGGGCCAGCTCCTGGCCTTCCTCTTCATCGTCCAGCTCTTCACCGCCCCGGTGCAGGCCGCCACCGAGGTCCTCAACGAGCTGCAGAACGCCCTGGCCGGGTGGCGGCGGGTCATCGGCGTCCTGGACACCCCGGTCGAGGTGGCCGAGCCGGCCGAGGCCGACGCGCTGGACCTCCCCTCCGGGCCGGTCGACGTCCGGCTGCGCGGGGTCTCCTACACCTACCCCGGCACGGCGGCGCCGGTGCTGCACGACGTCGACCTGCACCTGCCCGCCGGGGCGCGCGTGGCGGTGGTGGGCGAGACCGGGTCGGGCAAGACCACCCTGGCCCGGCTGGTCACCCGCCTCGTCGACCCCGACCGCGGCGAGGTGCTGCTCTCCGGCGTCGACGCCCGCCGGCTGCGCGGGCCCTCGCTGCACCGCCGGGTCGTCGTCGTGCCCCAGGAGGGCTTCCTCTTCGACACCACCGTCGGCGCGAACGTGCGCCTGGGCCGGCCCGGGGCCAGCGACGCCGACGCCGCCGCGGCCCTGGCGGAGCTCGGCCTGGACGGCTGGCTCGCCGGCCTGCCGGCCGGGCTCGACACCGCCGTGGGCCAGCGCGGGGAGCGGCTGAGCGCAGGGGAGCGCCAGCTCGTGGCGCTGGCGCGCGCGCACCTCGCCGACCCCGACCTGCTCGTGCTCGACGAGGCGACCTCCTCCGTCGACCCCGCCACCGAGGTGCGCCTGCAGCGCGCGCTCGAGGGCGTGCTCAGCGGCCGGACGTCGATCGCCATCGCCCACCGCCTGTCCACCGCCGAGGCGGCCGACGTCGTCGTGGTCGTCGACGCCGGGCGCGTGGTCGAGGTCGGCTCCGCCACCGAGCTCGCGCACGCGGGCGGGCCCTACTCGCGGCTGCACGCCGCCTGGACCGCCCAGCACGTGTGAGGGCGGGCGCCGCGGCGGCTCACAGCCAGCCGCGCTCGCGGGCGATCCGCGCGGCCTCCCCGCGGTTGCGGGCGCCGAGCTTGGTCATCGCCGTGGACAGGTAGTTGCGCACGGTGCCCTCCGCCAGGTGCAGCTCGGCCGCGATCTCGCCGTTCGGACGGCCGTCCCCGGCGAGCGCGAGCACCGCGCGCTCGCGCTCGGTCAGCGGGTCGGCGCCGTCCCAGGCGGCCACGGCCAGCGCGGGGTCGACCACCCGCTCACCGGCCCGCACCCGGCGCACGACGTCGGCGAGCTGCTCGACGGGCGCGTCCTTGAGCACGTACCCGGCCACCCCGCTGTCGAGGGCGCGGCGCAGGTAGCCCGAGCGCGCGAAGGTGGTCACCACCACCACCCGGGTGCGCGCGCCGCTCCGGTGCAGCTCGGCGGCGACGTCGAGGCCGCTGGCCCCGGGCATCTCCACGTCGGTGAGCAGGACGTCGGGGTCGTGCGCGCGCACCGCGGCCAGCGCCTGGGGGCCGTCGCTGGCGGTGGCCACCACGTCGATGTCGGCCTCGAGCGCCAGCAGCGCGGCGAAGGCGCCGCGCACCATCGCCTGGTCCTCGGCCAGCACCACGGTGATCACGGGGCACCGGGCGCGGGCAGCGAGGCGGTCAGGGTCGTGCCCGCCCCTCGGGAGCCGCCGCCCCGGGTGACGCTCCCGCCCAGGGCGGCCAGCCGCTCGCGCATGCCCGTCAGCCCCCCGCCCTCGGGAGCGGCGGCCCCGACCCCGTCGTCGCGGACCTCGAGCACCGCCCGCCCGTCCCGGAGGTGCACCGCGACGGTGCAGCGGGTCGCCCCCGCGTGGCGCACCACGTTGGTCACCGCCTCCCGCAGCGCCAGCGCCAGCGCCGCCTCCGCGGTCGGCGCGAGGCCGAGCGGCGCGTCGCGGTCGACGGCGAGCTCCACCCCGGCGGCGGCGAGGGTGTCGCGGGCCGTAGCCAGCTCGTCGTCCAGCGACACGGCCCGCCACCCCGAGACGGTCGCCCGCACCTCGGTGAGCGCCGTGCGCGCCGTCCGCTCGAGCTCGAGCAGCTCGGCGGCGGCCCGCTCGGGGTCGGCGGCCACGAGGCGCCGGGCGAGCTGGGCGCGCACCACGACGCTGGTGAGGGAGTGGCCGAGCAGGTCGTGCAGGTCGCGGGCCAGGCGCTCGCGCTCCGTCAGCGTGGCCAGCTGCTCGATCCGGGCGTTCTCCACCCGCAGGGCGGCCGCCTCCCGCTCGCGGTCGGCCTCGGTCAGGGTCGCGGCGCCGACCACCCAGATGAACAGCAGCGGCGGGCCGAGAGCGAGGAAGCGGTAGGGGAAGGGCACCGGCGAGACCACGCCCAGCACCAGGACGACGGCGCTGAGCCCGGCCATCCACCGCAGCGCCTCCGCCCGCGGCCGGTAGGAGCCGGCGAAGGCGGCCGCGTAGACGAAGAGCACGCTGGCGCCGCCGTTCACCGGGAGCACCAGGACGCCGAGGGCGGCGGCCACGACCGGGGACCACCGCCGGGCCCGTCCGGGGGAGCGCTCCACGTGCAGGTAGAAGGGCACGAAGACCGCCACCAGGGCGAGGGTCGCGCCCACGGCCAGCGCGCCGGACGCCGGGTCGAAGAGGGGCTGGAACGCCAGCATCCCCAGGTACGCGAGGTACCACGGGGACGAGGCGCTCCACCCCGGGCGGGAGGTGCTCCCGCCGGCAGCGGGGGTGGCGGTCACGGCCGGAGGCTACGGCCGCACGCGGCGCAGGGCGAGGGCCGCGACGCCCGCCAGCACCGCCGTGCTGGCCAGCAGGGCCAGCACGTGGCCGGTGGCCGGCGAGCCGTCGAGCTGGGCCAGCGCGAGCTGCGCCAGGTGGTACGTCGGCAGCGCCGGAGCCACGGCCTGGACGCCCGAGGGCAGCATCTCGAGGGGGAACCACAGCCCCGACGCGACCGCCGAGGGCAGGAAGACGGCCTGGAGCACCGCGGTGGTGGCCGAGCCGGACAGCAGCGCCCCCACGGCCAGGCCGAGCAGCACGAACGGCAGGCTGCCGAGCAGGAGCACGCCGACCAGCCGGAGCCAGGTGAGCGGGTCGAGCCGCGTCCCGCTGACCGCGGCGCCCACGGCCGTCATCGCGAGCAGCACGCCGAGGGAGTGCGGCAGCGTCGCCACGGCCTTGGCCACGAGGGTCACCGGCACCGGGGTGGCCGAGACGGCCTTGACCCGCAGCCAGCCGCGGTCGCGGTCGGTCGCCAGCCCGATGCCCGGGGTGATGAGGGCGACGCCCGTGACGCCGAAGGTGCCGTAGGTGGCGAGCAGGGTGGCGCCCACCGTCGTGCCCGTGCTGCCCGCGCCGGCGCCCTGCTCGCCGAACAGCGAGGTGAAGAGGGCGAAGAAGCCCACCGGCATCCCCACCGAGAAGAACAGGGTGAGGGGGTCGCGCAGGACGGAGCGCAGCTCCTCCACCACCTCCGAGCCGAGCACCCGCGGCAGCGACCAGCCCGGAGCGGCCGACGGGCGGACGGCGTCCAGCGCCGGCGCGCCGGTGGCGCTCGCCGCGCTCACGAGGCCACCGCCAGCGCCGCCTCGTCGCCGGAGGCGCCGGTGAGGGCGACCAGCGCCTCCTCCAGGCCCGCGCCCTCCACCCGCAGGTCGTGCAGGTGCGGGTCGGCGTCCAGCCAGTGCCGCAGCACCCGCTCGGGGGCGTTGGTCGAGACCACGACGCGCTCGCCGTCGCGCTGGGCCGAGAGCACGCCGGGGGCGCCCCGCAGCGCCTCCGGGGCCAGGTCCGTGCGCGCGGAGACCGTGCGGTCCGGCAGCCGGTCGACGAGGGCGGCGGGCGAGCCGTGCGCCACGACGCGACCGGCCCGCAGCACCACGACGTCGTCGGCGACCGCGGCGGCCTCCTCCACGTGGTGGGTGGTCAGCAGCACCCCCGCCCCGGCGTCGCGCCGCGCGGCGACGGTGCGCCAGAAGGCCCGCCGCGCCTCGACGTCGAGCCCCGTGGTCGGCTCGTCCAGCACGAGCAGCGCCGGCTCGCCGACGAGCGCCATCGCCAGCTGCAGCCGCCGCTGCTGCCC
>NZ_JBZYWI010000191.1:0-4865 GCF_058932755.1 Quadrisphaera sp. DVD1 | reverse complement strand
CACCTGCACCGGGGGCAGCGGCAGGGCGTCGGTGCTGCGGGCCAGGCGCTCGGCGACGGCCGCGAGCGCCACGGTCGTGTCGACCGCGACGGGCTCGGCGAGGGCGAGGGCGCGCAGGCCCAGCACCGTGGGCAGCCCGGGGCCGTGCAGGGGCGAGACCCACACGGCCAGCACGCCCCCCTCGGCCACGAGCCGCGCGGCCCCGTCGGGGTCGGCGCGGCGGGCGCGGGCGACGAAGACCGCGAGGTCGTCCAGCGCCCGGCGGTCGGCCGGGACGAGCGGCTGCTCGCTCACGCCCCGGCCCGCCGCCGGAACGGCACCGGCTCCCCGCGCCAGCCCTCGAGGACCTCGCGCTCGCGGTCGCTCACGCGCCGGGTCGCGCCGGTGGCGACGTCGAAGGTGACCATCGTCGAGGCCGCGCGCACGTAGACCTGCTCGGGCTGGCCGGGCTGGGCGTCGCTCACCTCGTAGCCGAGGTCGAAGCTCGCGCCGCCGATGCCGGTCACCCACAGCGCCACCTGCACCGGCCGCGCGCTCCAGGCGAGCGGCCGCAGGTACTCGATCTCGTGGCGCGCCACGAGCACGCCGGTCTCCAGCAGGCTCGGACCGCCGCCGCGCAGCTGCTCGAAGGCCGCGATGCGCGACTCCTCCAGCAGCCGCAGGAACTGGACGTTGTTGACGTGCCCGAAGGCGTCCATGTCCGACCAGCGCACCGTGACCGGCACGCGCACTCCCACCGACGTCTCCTCGGGCGCCCCCGCTGATGATCCAGGCATGCGCCCATGCTGGCCCACGCTGGACGGCGCCCCGGCCGCGGCCCCCCTAGGGTGCGGCCATGCCCGACGCCGCCCCCGACGCGACCTCCGACGCGACCTCCGACGCGACCCCGGACACCAGCCCCCTCGCCGGCCTGCTGTCCGTGCTCGACCTGCGCCACGAGGCCTCCGACGACGGGCACGACGTCTTCACCGGCGACAACCAGCCGCGCCCGTGGGGCCGGGTCTTCGGCGGGCAGGTGCTGGCGCAGTCGCTGGTGGCCGCGGCCCGCACGACGCCGGACGGTCGCAGGGCGCACTCGATGCACGGCTACTTCCTGCGCCCGGGCGACCCGGACACCCCGATCACCTTCACGGTCGAGCGGCTGCGCGACGGGCGCTCGTTCTCCGCCCGCCGGGTGCAGGCCGCCCAGCACGGGGCGCCGATCCTGTCGATGATCGCCTCGTTCCAGGTGCCCGACGAGGGCCTGGACCACGGCCAGCCGATGCCCGAGGTGCCGGACCCGGAGTCGCTGCCCACGACGGCCGACCTCATCGGCCACCTCGACGACCCGGTGGCGCAGCACTGGGCCCGCGAGCGCCCCGTGGACGTGCGGCACGTCGAGGGCGCGATCTTCCTCTCGGCGCGCGGGGAGCGCACCGACGCGCAGGCCGTGTGGATGCGCGCGGTCGGCGCGCTGCCGGACGACGACGCCCTGCACCGCGCGGTGATGGCCTACGCCAGCGACTACACGATGCTCGAGCCGGTGCTGCGCCGCCACGGGGTGCCGTGGGCCCACCCGGGGCTCAAGGCGGCGAGCCTGGACCACGCCATGTGGTGGCACCGGCCGGCGCGCGCGGACGAGTGGCTCCTGTTCGTGCAGTCCAGCCCCTCGGCGTCCGGGGCGCGGGGGCTCGGCCAGGGGCTGCTCTTCGCCCGCGACGGCGCGCTGGTCGCCACCGTCGCCCAGGAGGGCATGGTGCGCACCAGCCGTGGCTGAGCAGCAGCGCGGGGAGGCCGGGGCGGACGAGCTCGCCGCGGCCCACGCCCTGCGCGACGCCGGGCGCGAGGAGGAGGCCCTGGCGGCGTACGGGCGCGCGGCCGAGGCGGGCAGCCGGGACGCGTTCCTCGAGATCGGCCTCCTGCACGCCGACCGCGGCGAGGTCGAGGCCGCGCGGGAGGCCCTGCAGCGCGCCACGGCGGCTGGCGACGCCCTCGCCCACCTGCCGCTGGCCGACCTGGAGGAGGCCGACGGCGACGACGAGTCGGCCGAGCTGCACCTGCGCGCGGGGGCGCAGGCGGGGGACGCCGAGGCCCGCGCGGCCCTGGGGGTGCTGCTGGCCCGCACCGGGCGCACCGCCGAGGCGCGCAGCGTGCTGCTCGCCGGGGCGGCGGCCGGGGAGACCGACGCGTTCCTGCCGCTGGGCAACCTGCTGTGGGACGTCGACCAGGACGTCGCGGGCGCCGAGGCCGCCTACCGCCACGGCCTGGCCGGCGGCGACGAGAACTGCCACCAGAACCTCGGCCTGCTGCTCGAGGCGACGGGCCGGCGGGAGGAGGCGCTGGAGCAGTACCGCCTGGGCGCCGCCACGGGCGACGGCGGGGTCAGTCGCGGGTGAGGCGGCGGTGGGTGACCCGGTGCGGGCGGGCGGCGTCCGCGCCCAGGCGGGCCACCTTGTTCTCGAGGTAGCCGTCGAAGTTGCCCTCGAACCAGTACCACTTCGCCGGGTCCTCCTCGGTGCCCTCGTAGGCCAGGATGTGCGTGGCCACGCGGTCGAGGAACCAGCGGTCGTGGGAGATCACCACGGCGCACCCGGGGAACTCCAGCAGGGCGTCCTCGAGGGCGCCGAGCGTCTCGACGTCGAGGTCGTTGGTCGGCTCGTCGAGGAGCAGCAGGTTGCCGCCCTGCTTGAGGGTGAGCGCGAGGTTGAGGCGGTTGCGCTCGCCGCCGGACAGGACGCCGGCCTTCTTCTGCTGGTCCGGGCCCTTGAACCCGAACGCCGAGACGTAGGCCCGCGAGGGCATCTCGACGTGGCCGACCTGGATGTGGTCCAGGCCGTCGGAGACGACCTCCCACAGGCTCTTGTTGGCGTCGAGGCCGCCGCGCTCCTGGTCGACGTAGGAGATCTTGACGGTCTCCCCGACCTTGACCGAGCCGTCGTCGGGCGTCTCCAGGCCGACGATCGTCTTGAACAGCGTCGTCTTGCCGACGCCGTTCGGGCCGATGACGCCGACGATGCCGTTGCGCGGCAGCGAGAAGGACAGCCCGTCGATGAGGACCCGGTCGCCGAAGCCCTTCTTGAGGTCGTCCACCTCGATGACCACGTTGCCCAGGCGCGGGCCCGGCGGGATCTGGATGGACTCGAAGTCGAGCCGGCGCGTGCGGTCCGCCTCGGCCGCCATCTCCTCGTAGCGGGCCAGGCGGGCCTTGGACTTCGTCTGGCGGCCCTTGGCGTTCGAGCGCACCCACTCCAGCTCGTCCGCGAGGCGCTTGGCGAGCTTGGCGTCCTTCTTGCCCTGCACCTGCAGGCGCTCGGCCTTCTTCTCCAGGTAGGTGGAGTAGTTGCCCTCGTAGGGGTAGAGGCGGCCGCGGTCGACCTCGGCGATCCACTGCGCGACGTTGTCGAGGAAGTACCGGTCGTGGGTGACGGCCAGCACGGCGCCGGGGTAGGCGGCCAGGTGCGCCTCCAGCCAGGTCACGCTCTCCGCGTCGAGGTGGTTGGTCGGCTCGTCGAGCAGCAGCAGGTCGGGCTGGGAGAGCAGCAGCTTGCACAGCGCCACGCGGCGGCGCTCACCACCGGAGAGCACCGTGACGTCGGCGTCCGGCGGGGGGCAGCGCAGGGCGTCCATCGCCTGCTCCAGGCGGGAGTCCATGTCCCACGCACCGGCGTGGTCGAGGTCCTCCTGCAGCGTGCCCATCTCGGCCATGAGGGCGTCGAAGTCGGCGTCGGGGTCCTCGAAGGAGGCGGTGATCTCGTTGTAGCGGTCCATCTTCCGCTTGAGGTCGCCCAGGCCCTCCTGGACGTTCTCCAGGACGGTCTTGTCCTCGTCCAGCGGCGGCTCCTGCAGGAGGATCCCGACGCTGTAGCCCGGGGTCAGCCGCGCCTCGCCGTTGGAGGGCTGGTCGAGCCCGGCCATGATCTTGAGGATGGTCGACTTGCCGGCGCCGTTGGGGCCGACGACGCCGATCTTCGCGCCGGGGTAGAACGACATGGTCACGTCGTCGAGGATCAGCTTCTCGCCGAGGGCCTTGCGGGCCTTGTACATGGTGTAGATGAACTCCGGCATGCCCCCAGGGTAGAGGGCTGGGCCACCCCTCCCGGCCCTCCACCCCCGGGGCCCGCCTACGCGAGCGCGCGGTCGAGCTCGGCCTCCACCACGGGGTCGCCCCCGTCACCGGCCCGGTCGTCGGCCCCGTCGTCGGCCTCGTCGTCGGCCCCGGTGCCGACCGCGTCCGGCCCGTCCTCGTAGCCGTGCCCGAAGTCCCCCCCGCCGGTGAGCACGCCGTGCTCGTCGACGCTGCCGCCCATCGAGGCCGCGAGCTCCGCGGCCGGTGGCGAGGGCAGCGGCAGGGCCTGGCTGCGCACGACCCGCTCGAACCGCGAACGCCCCCAGGCCAGGTCGTGCCCGACGGCGTCGGCCACCACCTCCAGGCTGGTGCCCGAGCGGCCCTCGCGCTCCCAGTGCTCCACGCGCACCACCCCGGTGACGACGACGCGGTCGCCCTTGCGCAGCGACGCGGCGGTGTTGGCCGCCAGGCCGCGCCAGCAGCTCACCCGCCACCAGCTCGTGGCGCCGTCGACCCACTCCCCCGTGCTGCGGTCCTGGCGCCGCTCGGTGCAGCCCACGCGGAAGTTCGTGACCTCGGTGCCGGCGTCGGTCCGGCGGTAGTCGGGGTCGGCTCCCAGGTTGCCGACCAGCGTGACGACGTTGCCCCTCATGCCCGTGCTCCTCCCACCCGCGCCCTGCGGGTCGGCTGCCAGCGTGGGCGTGGGCGACCGTCGTCCCCAGGGGTGCGGGCGCGCCTGTGGACGACGGGACCCCCGAGCCACCTGTGGGCGGGCCTCGACCAGGACCAGGGCCAGGGCGCGGGGCCCGGGCTCAGCGGC
>NZ_JBZYWI010000190.1:0-4904 GCF_058932755.1 Quadrisphaera sp. DVD1 | reverse complement strand
GCCGCCCCGGTCGAGGGCATGCCGCCGTTCGTCACGCCGAACGCCGACTTCTACCGGGTCGACACCGCGCTGACCGTCCCGCGCGTGGACCCGGCCTCCTGGACCCTGCGCGTGCACGGCCTCGTCGAGGAGGAGGTCGAGATCAGCTACGACGAGCTGCTGGACGCCGACCTCGTGGAGTCCGCGATCACCCTCACCTGCGTCTCCAACGAGGTGGGCGGGGAGCTGGCCGGCAACGCGGTGTGGCTCGGCCTGCCCCTGCACGAGCTCCTGGCCCGGGCCCGCCCCGCCGACGGCGCCGACATGGTGCTCTCGACCAGCGCCGACGGGTACACCGCCTCCACCCCGCTCGCCTCCCTCACCGACCCGGCCGTCGGGGCGCTGCTGGCCGTGGGGATGAACGGCGAGCCGCTGCCGGTCGAGCACGGCTTCCCGGTGCGGATGGTCGTGCCGGGCCTGTACGGGTTCGTCTCGGCGACCAAGTGGGTCGTCGACCTCGAGGTCACCCGCTTCGCGGACGCCCAGGCCTACTGGACCCCCCGCGGCTACTCCGCGCAGGCGCCGATCAAGACGGCCTCGCGGATCGACGTCCCCGGGGCCTTCGCGAAGGTGCCGGCCGGGCGGGTCGCCGTCGGCGGCACGGCGTGGGCGCAGACCCGCGGCGTCGAGGCGGTCGAGGTGCGGGTGGACGACGGGCCGTGGCAGCGGGCCACCCTCGCCGACGACGCCGGCCTGGCGACCTGGCGCCAGTGGTCGTTCGTCTGGGACGCCGAGCCCGGCTCGCACACCCTCGTCGTGCGGGCCACCGACGCCACCGGTGAGGTCCAGACGGCCGACCGCGCGCGCCCGGCGCCCGACGGCGCCACGGGCTGGCACTCGGTGAACGTCACGGTGGCCTGACGGCCCGTTATCGATCCGTTGCACAACTCCTGCCCCGATCCACCCATCCCTTCCGCACCGGGCCCCGAACACCACCCGGAAGCAGAACCGCCCGGCTCCTCGGGCCCTCCCGGAAGGACACGCACCATGAAGCGCACCCTCGCCATCGGCACCGTCCTCGCCTCGCTCGCCCTGACCACCGCCGCCTGCGGCGGCTCCAGCGACGCCGCGTCCAGCGAGCCGTCCGCGGACGCCTCCAGCTCCACTCCCATGGAGACCCCCATGGAGACCCCGACGGAGGAGGCCATGGCCGGCCCCGTCGGCCCCGGCTGCGCGGACTACGCCGCGATGGTCCCGGACGGCGCCGGCTCGGTGGAGGGCATGACCCAGGACCCGGTGGCCACCGCGGCCAGCAACAACCCGATCCTCACCCAGCTCACCGCCGCCGTGACCGGCCAGCTCAACCCGGGCGTGAACCTCGTCGACACCCTCAACGGCGGCGAGTTCACCGTCTTCGCGCCGGTCGACGACGCCTTCGCGGCGCTCGACCCCGCCACGGTGGAGATGCTCAAGACCGACGCCCCGATGCTGACCTCGATCCTCACGTACCACGTGGTGCCCGGTCAGCTCAGCCCCGAGGACGTCGTCGGCACCCACGAGACCGCCCAGGGCGGCACGGTCGAGGTCGCCGGCACCCCCGACGCCCTCACCGTCAACGGCGCCAACGTCATCTGCGGCGGCGTCAAGACGGCCAACGCGACCGTCTACCTCATCGACGGCGTGCTCACGCCCACCATGTGACCACCGCTCGCCCCGCGCAGGGCGCCGCTCCCCCGTCGGAGTGGCGCCCTGCGCGCTGTCGTGACGGCGGCGCGCGGCCGCGCCACGCTGGGCCGGTGCTCCCCATGCTCGCCAGCCCCCTGCGGCCCGGCGCCGTCCTGCCCTCGGGGCCGGACTGGGTCCACGAGGTGAAGTGGGACGGCATGCGGGTGCTGGCCTCGACCGGCGGCCCCGCGGGCTCCGGCTCGGTGCGCCTGGCCTCGCGCACCGAGCGGGACGCCACCGCCGCCTTCCCCGAGCTCGCGGTCCTGGCCGACCTGCCCGACGTCCTGCTCGACGGCGAGGTGGTGGCCCTGGACGCCGCGGGCCTCCCCTCGTTCCCGGTGCTGCAGGAGCGCCTCCACGTGCGCGACGCCGCCCGCGCCCGGGCCCTGGTGGCGACGGTGCCGGTGGCCTACGTCGTCTTCGACCTGCTCCGGCTGCGCGGGCGCGACCTCACCGGCGAGCCGCTGGCCCGGCGCCGGGCGGCGCTGGAGTCGCTCGTCCTGCCCGACGGCCCCCTCCAGCTCTCCCCCTGGCACACCGACGGGCCGGCGCTGCTCGCCGCCACCGCCGCGCAGGGCCTGGAGGGCGTGGTCGCCAAGCGGACGACGTCGCGCTACCTGCCCGGCCAGCGCAGCCCCGCGTGGGTCAAGCAGGCGCACCGGCCCTCCCGCACCGTGGTGGTCGGGGGCTGGCGCCCGGAGGTCGGGACCCGCTCGCGCGTGGGCGCCCTGCTCGTCGGCGCCCCCGACGCGACCGGCGCCCTGCGCTACCTCGGCCGGGTCGGCAGCGGGGTCTCCGGCGCCGCCCAGGCCGAGCTCGCCGCCCTCCTCGCGCCGCTGACCGCACCGGCGCCGCCGTTCGCGGACGCCGTCCCGGCCGTGGACGCCGCCGGCACCACCTGGTGCACCCCCGGGCTCGCCGTCGAGGTGCGCCACCTCGGCTGGACCGGCGGGATGCGGCTGCGCCAGCCCTCCTACCTGGGCGTGCGCACGGACGCCGACCCCGACCCGGCGCCGGCGCTGCCGGCGGTCGCGGGGGGCGCTGCGGTGGCGGCGCCGTGAGGGAGCCCGAGGCGCAGCTCGTCGACGTCGGCGGCCGGCGGCTGCGGCTGACGCACCTGGACAAGGTGCTCTGGCCGTCCACCGGCACGACGAAGGCCGAGCTCGTGGCCTACCTCGTCGCCGTGGCCGAGCCGCTGCTGGCCCAGCTCGCCGACCGGCCCCTGACCCGGATCCGCTGGCCGCACGGCGCGGGCGACGAGCAGCGCTTCTTCGAGAAGAACGTGCCGGCGGGGGCGCCGGAGTGGCTGCGCACCGTCGAGCTCTCGACCACCGGCTCGCGGGCGTCACGGTCGTCGTCCGGGCGCGAGGTGCTCGAGCAGCCGGTGGTCGAGGACGTCGCCGGCCTGGTCTGGGCGGCGAACCTCTCGGCGCTGGAGCTCCACACGCCGCAGTGGCGCGTGCCCCGCGGGGCCGCAGCGGCGGCGCGCGAGGCGCCCCGGCGTCCGGACCGGCTCGTCGTCGACCTCGACCCCGGACCGGGCACCGGGCTCGCCGAGTGCTCGGCGCTGGCCCGGCTGGTCGCCGAGCGCCTCGCCGACGACGGCCTCGAGGCCGTGCCCGTGACCAGCGGCGGCAAGGGGCTGCAGCTGTACGCGCCCGTCTCGGGCGAGCAGGACGCCGCGGTGGTGCACGCCTACGCGCGGCGCCTGGCCGAGGGGCTGGCCCGCGACCACCCCGCGCTCGTCACCGCCGTCATGACGCGGTCGGTGCGCACCGGGAAGGTGCTCCTGGACTGGAGCCAGAACTCGCCGGCCAAGACGACGATCACCCCCTACTCCCCCCGCGGGCGCGAGCGCCCCACCGCGGCCGCCCCGCGGCGCTGGGACGAGCTCGGCGACGACCTCGTGCAGCTGACCCTCGACGAGGTCGCCGCCCGCGTGGCCACCGACGGCGACCTCATGGCGCCGTTCGCCGGACCCGGGCGCCGCCTGTCCGAGCGCCCCTGACCCGCCCTCTCCGCCGAGGGTGGGGGGATCAGGCGGCGTCGGAGCGGTCGGGCAGGTAGGTCTCCCACAGCGGGCTGCGGTGCTCGCTGCCGCGCAGGAGCCACGCCGCGCCGTGCGGGGTGGCCGGCCGCCGCCGCAGCACCCAGCCCATCTCCTCGGGGGTGCGGTCGCCCTTGGCGCCGTTGCAGCGCAGGCAGCAGGCCACGAGGTTGTCCCACGCGTCCCGGCCGCCGCGGCTGCGGGGCAGCACGTGGTCGACGGTGCCGGCGCTGCGCCCGCAGTACGCGCAGCGGTGGCCGTCGCGGCGCAGCACCCCGCGGCGCGAGACGTGCACCGACCGCCCGAAGGGCACCCGCACGTAGCGGGTGAGCACGATCACCGCGGGCCGGGGCAGCGACGCCGACGCCGACGCGACCGGCACCTCGTCGGCCACGAGCACGGTCGCCTTGTCGGACAGGACGAGCACGATCGCCCGCCGCAGCGCGACCACCGCCAGCGGCTCGTACCCGGCGTTCAGCACGAGGGTGCGCACGGGGCCCCCTCCCGCGGCGGCTCCCCGCCCGACCGGCCCGGAACGACGACAGGCGCCGTCCTGGTGAGGACGACGCCTGTCGAGGGGGCTGGGGCCGGGCTGACCGGCCCGCTGCAGCCCGGACTGCTGGGGTGGCTGTGCGCACTGCTCGGGCGCGGTGGCCGGCTCCGGTGCGCACGCACGCTCCAGCCCCGAGGGGCTGGAGCGTGCGTCGTGGTCACGACCGAAGCGTAAGGCGGTCAGCCGACGCGGGTGAAGGTGACCGAGGAGGACCAGATGGAGCGGACGTCGATGCTCTTCCCGCTGCGCGGGGAGTCGATCATCATGCCGTCGCCCACGTAGAGGCCGTTGTGGTAGACGCCACCGGAGCCGGTGAAGGAGACGATGTCGCCCGGGCGGGCCTCGCTGGCGGAGATGCGGGTGCCGGCCTGCGCCTGCGCCGCGGCGGTGCGCGGCAGGGAGACGCCGAGCTGGTCGTAGACGTACTGGACGAAGCCCGAGCAGTCGAAGCCGGACGGGCTCGTGCCGCCGAAGACGTACGGGGTGCCGATGTAGCGCTTGGCGATGTCGATCGCCGCGCTGGAGCCGGAGCTGACCGGAGCCGACTTCACGGCGGAGACGGCCTCGGCGGCCGGGGCCGCGGCGGCGGAGGAGCGCGAG
>NZ_JBZYWI010000019.1:0-32579 GCF_058932755.1 Quadrisphaera sp. DVD1 | reverse complement strand
GCGCCCCGACGTCGTGGCCCTGGTCGGGGCCGGCGCGCTCGACCCCACCCGCACCGAGGCCCTCGTGCGCGAGGAGGTCGCGCACCTGCCGGTGCTGTGGCGCGAGAGCTCCGCGGTGGTCGGGCCGCTCGTGCGCCCCGGTGCCTCGACCTGCCTGCGCTGCGTCGACCTGCACCGCGCCGACCGCGACCCGGAGTGGCCGCGGCTGGTCTCCCAGCTCTCCACGGCGCTGCCCGGCGGTGCCGCGCGCCCGGAGGAGACCTCGCTCGCGGCGCTGGCCGCCGCGCTGGCGGGCGTGCAGGTGCTCGCCCAGCTGGACGGCGTCCAGGCGCCCGCCGCGCTCGACGCGACGCTGGAGGCGTCCCTGCCCGAGGGGGTGGTGGCGCTGCGGCCGTGGACACCGCACCCCGCGTGCGGCTGCACGTGGCGGAAGCCGGCGTGACGAGCGCCACGGGCCGCACGGACGGCGTGGTGGCGGCAGCGGGGCGAGGATGGGCGGGTGAGCGAGATCCCCCGCAGCGCCATCGGCCGCGGCCTGCGCCTGGCAGCCCTGCCCGCAGCCTTCGCCGGGCGGCAGGCGCTGGGCCTGGGCAAGCGCGTCGGGGGGCGCTCCTCGGAGGAGGTCGCGGCCTCGGTGCAGGCCGCCACGGCCGAGCAGCTGTTCAAGGTGCTCGGCCAGCTCAAGGGCGGGGCGATGAAGTTCGGCCAGGCGCTGAGCATCTTCGAGGCGGCCCTGCCCGAGGAGGTGGCCGGGCCCTACCGGGCCACGCTGACCAAGCTCCAGGACGCCGCCCCGCCGATGCCCGCCGCGACGGTGCACGCCGTCCTGGCGCGCGAGCTCGGCGCGGACTGGCGCGCGCTGTTCACGGAGTTCTCCGACGCCCCGGCCGCGGCCGCCTCGGTCGGCCAGGTGCACCGGGCGGTGTGGTCCGACGGGCGCGAGGTCGCCGTCAAGGTGCAGTACCCCGGCGCCGGGGAGGCGCTGGTCTCCGACCTCAACCAGGTCTCGCGCGTCGTCCGCCTCGCCGCCGGCTGGGTGCCCGGGCTGGAGCTGGGGCCGATCCTCGACGAGCTCAAGGAGAGGATCGCCGAGGAGGTCGACTACCGCTACGAGGCGCAGGCGCAGACCGCCTTCGCCGAGGCCTTCGCCGACGACGACGGCTACGCGATCCCCCGCGTCGTCCACGGCGCGGACCGGGTGCTCGTGACCGAGTGGCTCGACGGGGTGCCGCTCTCGCGGATCATCGCCGAGGGCACGCAGGAGCAGCGCGACGTGGCCGCGGCCCGCTACCTGGAGTTCCTCCTCACCGGTCCCGAGCGCGCCGGGCTCCTGCACGCCGACCCGCACCCGGGCAACTTCCGCCTGACGCCCGACGGCCGCTTCGGCGTCCTGGACTTCGGCGCCGTCAACCGCCTGCCGGACGGCATGCCGCTGCCCGTCGGGCGGCTCCTGTCCGCCGCCCTGCTCGACGAGGCCGACGAGGTGCTCGACGGCCTGCGCGACGAGGGGTTCGTCAAGGACACGATCGACGTCGACGCCGAGGACCTCCTCGACTACATCTCCCCCTTCATCGAGCCGCTGCGCCACGACGTCTTCCGCTTCGACCGCGCCTGGCTGCAGTCGCTTTTCAAGGTCATCAACGACACCGACCGGCCGGAGTGGTCGGTCGGGCTCAAGGTGAACCTGCCGCCGGAGTACGTGCTCATCCACCGGGTGTGGCTGGGCGGGATCGGCGTGATGTGCCAGCTCGGCGGCGAGGTGGACGCCGTCGCGGTGCTCGAGGCGCACCTGCCGGAGTTCGTGGCGCCGGAGTTCTACGACGAGGACGAGCTGGCCGAACCGGCCCTCGACTGAGGCGCTTCCCCGCCAGTGCCCCTCCTCGCGGGGGTGGCCGCGGCCCTGCTTCGCACCCGCCGTGCTGCTCCACGCCCGTTCGGCTGCGCCTGGCGGTGCGTTCGGGCGCCTCGGGCCAGCACGCCGAGCGTGAAGCAGCAGACCGGGCGTGAAGCCACTGTTGCGCCAGGGGAAACTCGCCAGTACCGTTCCCGCCATGGAAACCGGTCCCGGTCGCTCCCCGACGGCGCAGGAGGCCCGCGAGGCGCTCGCCCAGCTGGGCGAGGACGAGAGCGCGGTCCGCTACCCGCCGCTCCCCCGGTGGTTCTTCGTCGCGCAGGCCACCCTCGTGGCGTGCCTGTTCCTCGCGCAGCTGCTCGACCGGTCCGACGCCCGCTCGGCCACCTTCGCCGTCGTGGTGGCGGCGTGCGTCCTCGGCGGCCGGTACTGGTTCCGCCGCCCCGGGGTCGCCTGGGTGTCGGTCAGCGCGAAGGACGTCGGTCCGTTCGTGCTGGCCCTCCTGGGCACCGCCGTGCTGGCGCTGGTCGTCGCGGAGACCACCGGAGCGTGGTGGATGTGGATTGTCGCCGCGGTCGTGGGGGCTGCGGTCGTGCTGCGCACCGGCCACGCGTACCGGAGGGCGTACGGCCATGGCCGCTGACGCCCCGGCGTTCGACGAGGTCATCCACGCCCCTGCGCGGCTGCGGATCTGCGCCATGCTCAGCGCCGCCCAGAAGGTGGAGTTCGGCGTCCTCCAGGAGCACCTCGGCCTGTCGAAGTCAGCGCTGAGCAAGCACCTGGCGCAGCTCGCCGACGCCGGCTACGTCCGGCAGGAGCGCGCCGTGCGCGACGCCCGCAGCCGGGTCTGGCTCTCCCTCACCCGCGACGGAGCCAGCGCCTACGCCGCCCACGTCGCGGCGCTGCAGCAGATCATCGCCGCCGCGGATGCCTGAGCCGTGCAGGCCCCGTCAAGGGGCGACGAGGCCGGCGCGGGCCCGGGCGGTGACCCCCAGCGGGACGCCGTCCTCCCAGCCCTCGACCACCGGGGGCAGCAGCGGCAGCGGGACCACCGCGACCAGCGTGACCTCGGCGGTGCGGCCGTCGGAGGTGCCGGTGCCCGGGGCCACCGCGAAGCCCGCGTACCGGTCGGCGGCTCCGACCAGTGCCACGTGCTCGGTGACGCTCGCGCGCACCGAGGCGCCCTTGGTGACACGGTGTTGTCACGTGACAGCACCGGGCCAAGGCCCTGGCCCGCGCTCCAGGGGCGTCACATGCACCCGTTAGGAGGGCGCGTGGGGGCCATGGTCGAGAGAGCCGGGGGCCGTACCGATGGACCGATCATGAAGATGACCAGTCGGACATCGCGCCGGATTTGGCTTGGGGTGGCCCTTTGCGCCGTCACCGTCGGCACGCCGGGGTGCGGCCCCAGTGACCCGGTCGAGGCATGCATGGACAACTACATGGAGGCAGCGGAAGGCATGTCCGACATCACTGGCATGCCGGTTGGTCGCGACCGGGAAGGGTTTCGCGGCATCTGCATGAGTGAGGTAGACGAGTAGTCCAGGCGGTTCGCCCCAAACCGCTGACCCCGAGGCAATCCCGCGACGACCGGCGCCCTACGCCGGCTCCACGACCTCCGCCTCGACCCATGCCACAACGAGCCGGCAGCCGTCGGTGGTCCATGCAGCGCGAGCCATCCCGCCTGCACCCTCCCGTCGCCACTCCAAGACGATCCCGGGACAGTCTTCTTCGGCGCCGTGGACCCAGCAGTGGACCTGGCGCTGGGTGCGACGGGCGGCCTGAACGGCACGTCGAGCCTCGTTGCCCTCAGTGAGCCACGCGGGCAGCGGGGTCGTCGGCTTGTTCTGCCCTCCCGCCATCACCCAAGAGTGCGACGCATCGAACGCTTGTTCGGATGCGTCGGGAGCGTGTCAGCCCTGACATCTAACTTGCGAGCATGAGCCTCGCCGTCTCGATCACCGCACTGCTCTTGAGCGTTGCTTCGCTGGCCTGGCAGGCGTGGACATGGCGCAGCAATGGACCGCTGCTGCGGGTGCGCACCACCAACTCCGTCGGCGACCTTGAGGTTCTTGGCGAGCCTGCCCACTACTTGCGGATTGACGTCGTCAACGTGGGCCGTGGGCCAGCCACCGTCACCAACTGGGGCATCGAAGCCCCTGACGGTACGAGCATGTACGTATTAAGGCGCGTACCTGTCTCCACCGAACTGCCAGCTCGAGTCGAGCCTCACGCGAACGCCACGTTCTACATCCGCGGCGATGACGTCGCCCGTGCGGCCGGGGAGGGTCGACACAGCCTGCCCCAGTTGCGCGCCTGGGTGGAGCGAGCTGATGGCCGACGTGTTTACTCTGAGCGCCGCGTCCCGCTGAAGTAGTCGAGCCAGGTCCTGGGCTGCTCGGACGGAGTCGATGGCGGCCACCAGTAGCGGTCCTCGTACTCCTCCAGCGACACCAGGTCGATGCTCTCGCTGTCGCGCTGCACGATCCCCGGGGTGTCCCTGAACCGGCGGCCTAGCGAGAACGGGCCATCGCGGCGGGCACGCTCGACCTCCCGCTGCGCGCGGGCACTGAGCTCGGTGCGGACGAAGCCGGCCATGTTCGCAGGATGGCGCCGCCATGTGGACGGCACCAGCGTGGATCCCTTGGGCGGTGGCACGTCGCTACGCACGGTGTAGGCGTGTCGTCGATCGACATCTGCGTTCGCCAACGGGAGACAAACCGCGGCGCATACGGTCGCGCTCTCACCGTTACGTCTTGGGGGCATCGTGGCCGCTCGCTTCAACCCGCCGCCGAACTGGCCGGCGCCACCGCAAGGATGGGCGCCGGATTCAGGCTGGCAGCCCGACCCCTCGTGGGGTCCGCCGCCTCAAGGCTGGCAGCTCTGGGTCGAAGACCCCCCCACCCCGCGGCGCGAGCGGCCCCGTCACGCGAGGTCGGTTCTGCAGTGGATCACCTTGGGCGTCGTCGGCTTCTTCGTGCTGCTGTTCACGGTCACCGGCTTGGCCACCGGGGGCATCAGTGGAGGTTTGATCATGCTCGGCTTCTCGGGGCTCCTAGTCGGCCTCGGAGCTGCCGCCGTTGGCCGCGCTCGGTGGGCGTTCATCGCCAGCCGCAAGGTCGGGGCAGCAGTGGCCACAGTCGGGCTCGTCGCTCTAATCGCCGGCGGCGCAACGGCTCCCGACCCTTCTCCCGTCTCTGCAGCGGCTGACACGGAGATCAAGAAGCCCACCGCCTCACCAACCGTGGACAAGGAAGCGGCCGCTGCGGCCGCTGACGCCGCGGCCGCAGCGGAGGAGGTGGACGAGCAAGTCGCGCCGATCGACGCGCTCGCCACCACCGGGCTCCTTAGTGATGGCGACGCCACCGGAGCCATCACCCAAGCCGGCCGCACATCTGCCCTCGCAGCCCTGGCGGCTGTCGAGGTCAAGGGGCGCGCCCCGCGTACCGGCTACGACCGGGACATGTTCGGCTCCGGCTGGGTCGACACGGATCGCAACGGCTGCGACACCCGCAACGACATCCTCGCCCGCGACCTCACGGCCGAGACGTTCAAGCCCGACACCCGCGACTGCGTCGTCCTCACCGGAACCCTCGCCGACCCCTACACGCCCAAGTCGATCCCCTTCCAGCGCGGCCAGGACACCAGCAACGACGTCCAAATCGACCACGTCGTCGCGCTCTCCGACGCCTGGCAGAAGGGCGCCCAGCAGTGGGACGGCGCCAAGCGCACCGCCTTCGCCAACGACCCGCTGAACCTCCTCGCCGTCGACGGCCCCCTCAATGCCTCCAAGGGCGACGGAGACGCCGCCACCTGGCTGCCGCCGAACAAGGCTTTCCGCTGTACCTACATCGCCCGTCAGGTCGCGGTGAAGGTCAGCTACGGGCTGTGGATGACCCAGGCGGAGAAGAACGCCAGCGCCACGATCCTCGCCACGTGCCCGGACGAGCCGCTGCCCGGCGGGGTCGTCGCCAACATCCCCGAGCCCGCGCCGACCAAGTCGGCGAGCCCTGCGCCCAAGCCCGTGCCCGCAGCCCCCAAGGCGGCCGCGCCAGCACCTGCTGCACCGGCACCCGCCGCACCGGCCCCTGCTGCACCGCCGCCAGCCCCTGAGCCCGCTCCCGCCCCGGCCGGCGCTTCCTACGCCAACTGCAGCGAGGTCAAGGCCGCCGGAGCCGCTCCCATCCACCCCGGCGACCCCGGCTGGCAGGACAAGTTCGACCGCGACAAGGACGGCATTGGCTGCGACACCTGAGTAACCATCCGCCGGAAGCGCCGCTGATGCGCGAAGCGAAGGGCTAAGCCATGGGCCAAGGAATGAGCGACCTCGAACGCGCACGCTTTGCCAGGCCGCTAATTATGGAGGTGGACGCCGTAGCGGCCCACTTAGCTCACGGCCTGCGAATGATCCGGGCCTACAGGTACGGCCCCCTTGACGCCGACCCGCTCTTCGCCTGCCTCGCCATCGGCATGGAAAAGATGGCGAAGCTGACGATCGGCCTCATCGCGCTCGACGCCGAGGGCACGTGGCCCAAGCCGCAACGGGTACACGACGTGGTCAAGCTCGATCGCCAGGCACGCGACGCCCTCCGCGCACGCGTGGAACGGTCGCCAGCCACTCCCTACGTCCGCGGGCTGCTGGACGCCGTCCATGGCGACCCGTTGATGCACCGGGTCCTTGCGACGGTCGGGGACTACGGCATGCAAGGCAGGTACTTCTACCTCGACGCTCTGGCGCAGGGGCCGAAGGATCGCCCGAGCCCACATCAGTTGTGGGATGGCGTGGAGTCGATCGTGCTGGACGGCGATCCACCACTGCTGCACCGCCTTGCCTCGAGCGAGCATGACGAAGCGCGCTTGGAGATGAACGAGGTGATCGCAGCCTCGGTCAGCCAGTGGTGGTGGGCCTACACCCACTGCTGGCGGCACGGTGTCGCCGGGCCCACAGCTCGACAGTGGTCCAGCAACATCCGCCCGGAGCACGTCGACCGCTCCTAACCACCGCTTGTCCGTAGTTGGTGCGACGCTGGACACGTCGTCCCGCCCGATAGAATTACGCCATGTCATGGAGCAAAGGCATGGAGTTGCGCAGGCTTGACCAACTGCCCATGCCCGTTTATTTTGATAGAGCGATAAGTCACATCGATGATGTGATTCGCTGCAAAGCATGGCTTTTTTGGTCTGACTCGTTTCTTGATGAGGAACGCGCGAGCGGCGAACTGCCCCCCACCGCCTCTCTTGACGACGCACGGACTATTGACTTGTTCATGCAGAAAAAGGGCCACGTCGGCAAAGAAAGCGGGTGCCCTTGGCACCAGATGTTTGACCCAGCGGAGATCGTTCGCAGTGCCAACGCCTTATTGAACACACATGCCGGGCGATCCATAGACGACCTCGAGGTGGCCGTCGAACAGTTGTCCAGCCGCCTCCAGGATCAGGACGTGAAGGCGGTCAGAGAGTTTTTGCTCAATCCCATCCGGGTTCAAAACACACCGCAGGGTGGACGTCTTGACGACGGGAGCCACCGCTTGTGCGCTCTGCGGGCAGCGCTCCCTGCGGACACGCTGGTAGTTGTCAACGTGGCAGGACCATAGGGACTGGGGCCTGCAGGCTAGGAGCTCAACCTCGCGTCACAGCCGCCACCTAGCGCCTCCTGGTCAGGGCTGAGGAGACGCGGCGCTCCGCAACGTAGCCGGCCTGCACGAGCTCGGCCGCGGAGGCGGAGTCGGCGTTGGCCTGATGAGCGTAGGCGTGCCCGGATGACGGGAGCCGATAGACCGATCGAGGGGAACGGACGCAGGCTGCCGGTGGCCCGGTGCCCCTTGCCGCCATGGGTAGGCCTTCGCTGCTCGAAGTGGCGCCGCTGGGACCGAGTCGCGGGAACCCCCTCATGTGCCGCCGAGGGCGCATCTACTCAAGGACCGCCCGGGCCGCGATCATCGATCGCTGTCCCACTTCCAAGCCACCGCGTCTTGAGCCACGGAGCGCGTCAAGCCATGGACGTCAGCTTTGGTGACGCCCCAGCCGGCAGGGATGCCCCCTGCGGCGGTCCACCGAAGTGTCGTTGGCTCCAGCTGCAGTCGGCCGAGGTCGAACAGGCGGTGGTGGTTGCGGCACATCGGCAGGCCGTTCCACCACTCGTCCGCGGCGAACCCCTGGTCGATCAAGTGCGCCGCCTCCAGGAGGTCCTCGTCGGCGATGCCGCAGGCGGCGCACTCCAGCCTCCCATTGGCGTCCCGTTGAGCTTGGAAGACCGCCGCTCGAAACGGGGCGTTGCTCGGCCGTGTCAGGCGCTCCGCCAGTCGCCTCGGCCGATCGCGCTGGTCTGCCTTGATGGCTACATGCGCCGGAGCGGCGTCGAAGGACCCACCCGAGGGACGGCCGAGCAGCGACTCCACGACCGTCGCTGCGCTGCCGAGGTCGTCCAAGTACCGGCCCTTGAAGTTGAAGCCAGGCGTGAAGGCGCCGTTGAACTGCTGCATCGCGCTCACGTACGGGCGACTATCGATCGCGAGTAGCGGCTCGAAGATCACCGTGTGCTTGAAGTGGCCGGGTGTGTCCTCGATCCATTGCCGGCCGTTGACGGCGTAGGCGAGCTCTGGCCGGGTGCGGAACGCAGCTAGGACCGTGTACAGGTGCCGCAGTTGGCCACCCGGCTCGACGCGCAGCGCGACGTCACCCACCTGCGGCATGGACTGCTGGGTGAAGACCGTGCGGTCCTTGAAACCCCACGCGTGCCCGTCCCGCTTAGCGGCCTGCGAGACGCCCACTGCGGCGAGCTCCGCAGCGATGGGCGCCAAAGATCGAATCTGGTCCAGCGCGAACGCTGCGTTTTGAACCGCGTCACCTTGCTGCGTGGACATCTGGAAGAGCCGCATCGGGCCATCCTCTGTCACATCTAGCGACGCTGGATGGACGGTGCGCCGTGTCAAGGGTCAGCGCGGCTCGGGGGTAGGCGGCAGGTCGGTGCATTTGGCGGCGGTGCCGCGCGACGTGGCGACAGGGCACCGCCGCCCGTTCGCTTCGATCTTCGCGCATAAGGCCTCCTCCACGTCGACGCCGAGCACGTCCGCCAACCGGAGGAGGTAGGCCAGAACGTCGGCGATCTCCTCGCGGACTCGACTGGCGCGTGGCTCCTCGTCGGCCAAGACGAGGCGGTCCGGCCGCATCCGCAGCGCCTCCTTCACGAGGCGGCGCAGCGGCACCTCACCCGCGCCCTCCAGGCTCGGCTGGCGGCACTGCAGCGCCACGACGTCGCGCAGGGGCAGCCGCAGCACCTACCTGACACAGTTGCACACGCGAACGAGCACCCTTCCCCTGTAGGCCGACGTGGTCTGGGGCATCCCGGGCGACCGGGTCCACCTCGTGGTCCGCGACGACGCCAAGATCGACACCGACCGCAGCGTGTACTTCACGTCCGACCGCATCGCAGTCAAGGGCACGATGCGCGTCGGCGTCGCCGCGGTCCATGAGGCCGCCGTGGTGCGCGTCGCCCTAGACGAGCGACTACCCGCGCCACACCTCCTGCGGCGTGGCCTCGTGCTCTGCGCGAGAGCCGATGCAATCCTGCACAGTCACGATCAGCACGTCCTACCGCACCATGCGGGACGGAGTGGCACTACGTCACGCTCAACGGAGATCCGTCGCCACGGACGCAGTAGCCAGCTGGAGGGGCAGGTTCGTGAGACCTCAGGGAACACGCGTATGGTGCCGATCGTGGTGCATGAGCCTGGACCGCGGAGCGCTCGGCAGCACGGGTCAGACGTGATACCTGACCTCGTGTCCTACCGTCATCCCCCAGTCACGGAGGTCGTGGTAGCGGTGCGCTTCGCATCGCTACCCCTTGAGGTCGTGACCTCATTCGGCGCGTGGTGGCACACGCACCTACGGGAGCAGTTCCCGTCTATGAGCGCCCAGCCGCCCTACGAGCCGCCCGTCGAAGAGTTGAACGCACGCCGTTCCGCAATGACGTTTAACTTCAATCTCCCCATGATGCTTCCGTCCCCGCGACTGTGGTTTACGAGCCAGGACGACAGCGAGCTGATTCAGTTGCAACCAAACTGGTTCGCCTGCAACTGGCGCAAGACAGAACCAGCACAGGAGTACTCGCGCTGGGGGCCACGCCGGGAAGCCTTCATAAAGTGGTACAGCTCGCTTCGAGATTGGTGCATTGGGCAAGGGGCAAATTTAGTCCCTGAACAATGTGAGGTGACATACATTAATCAGATTTCACCTCACCCCTCCCTCTGGCAAACGCATGCCGATGTGGGAAAAGTTCTGGGCCCTGCGACGACTCTGCCTGTAATTGACGACCTCACAGCCGAAAACGTCACTTGGCATGCGCAGTACCTCCTTCCCAACACAGAAGGCCGCCTTCACGTCGACCTACAGCCAGGATTCAAGGTTGAAGACGACTCGCCGATCTTCATTTTGAATCTCACGGCTCGTGGCCGTCCGGTTAGCGGCGAGTTATCCGACATTTTGGGCTTGCTAGACCAGAGCCGGAAGAGTATCGTTACAGCGTTTACGCAGATCACCACCAGCGCGGCACAAGAGACTTGGGGGAGGACGTCATGAGCGCTCTGGCCATCGGCAATGGCGCCGATTACTCACTCAGCAGCTCATCCTGGTACGCCGGAGCCAAGACCAGCTTCAATCGACTCGTCGCCGCCTCCACCGCGGCCGTTCGTGTTGCCCTGCCGTATGACGTTGCCAAGTTCAATGTGGCTTTTCCGTACCAAATGCCGAGTTGGATGGAATCCACCATCAAAGCATTGAGCAACGTGGTGGCCCTTCCAGAGGATTGGGATGGCGAAGGCGCCAAGCGTGTCACCAGGGATGCTTTGATTGGAGCGATCCAGGTGCTGATGTACCCCGTCTGGGAGGCTGCCCCGGCCCCGTTCATTGGCCCGACCCCCGATGGCGGCCTGATTCTTGAATGGCGCTCTGACAACATAGTTTTGCAGGTGGAGGCAGACGCGGCCGGGAAGCTGGACACGTACATCTTGGACCGGATGGCCCAGTACGAATTTGAGGGACCTTTCGGCGAGGAGCCGGACGGGCTCGAGAAGTGGGCTTGGCGACTGCGCCACGGCTGAATTCACTGCCCGCTTGCGGTTAGTCCGCCAGAGTTTTCAGGATCCCCGTGCCAAGAGCTCTGATCGACGACCCTGAGGGCATACCCGACGACGAGATCCTGTACCGCTTCATTCCTTCCTCGAACTCCGGGAGCCGTGGAGCGGACGGCTCACTGCCTCCACTGCGAGCCCAAGCATTCCAAGATCAAAGCGAGGATGTAGCGAGGACGAGGTACGACCTAGATGGGCCGTGCATGTCTGTCGCCATCGCGTCCGTCATCGCTGCTCAGGGCCTGACGGCCGTGGAGGCGCTCGTGGTCGAGTTCGACCTGACGTACGCCATCGCTAGCTTTACCGCTGGTGACGCTCGGCGTCTCAAGCGGCTGACCTCGGGAGCGTCTGCTCAGCAAGGCTTCATGAAGGATCCTGTTCCCCAGAGCCCTTGGCATGCGGTCGCTTTCGACATGACGACGGCAAGCAGGCGCAGCAAGGCAGCCCAGGAGGCCTTCGCCGCGATCGCAAGTTGGGTGCACGTCCCCTAGAGCTTGCTTCGTGTGCTCGAAGACCTCCTCGCAAGTGATCACGCGCTCCCGCGGCGGCACCGACGCACCGAGGCAGTTCAGCAGCGTCGTCCTGCCTGCCTGCGTGCCGCCGGAGACGACGATGTTCGGGCCCGCAGCGACGGCGCCGTCGAGGAAGGTCGCGCAGCCGGGGGTCAGCGCCCCGAGGGTGACCAGGTCCTCCAGGCGGCTGGCGCGGGCGACGAACTTGCGGCTGTTCAGCGCCCAGTGACGCCGCGTGATGTCGGGGATGACCACGTGCAGCCGGCTGCCGTCGGCCAGCGTCGCGTCGACGAACGGAGAGCTGAGGTCCACCCGGCGCCCGGAGCTCTTGAGCATCCGCTCGACAAGGTCGCGCACCTCCTGCTCGCCCAGGATCGTCGTCGTCAGCTCGGACCGGCCCGCCCGAGCGATGAACACCTTGCCCGGCTCGTTGACCCACACCTCCTCGACCTCGGGGTCGTCGAGGTAGCGCTGCAGCGGGCCGAGCCCGGCCACGGCGTCCAGGACCGCGCGCGCCGCAGCGGCGGGGTCGGGCAGAGCAGGCAGCAGGCCGGTCAGCGCCCGGTCGTCGTACTCGGCGATGACCTCCTCGACGAGGCGGCGGACGCCGTCGGGATCGCGCACAGGGTCCAGGGCGCGCCGGCGCACCAGCTCACGCACCTCGTCCTCGACGATCGCGACCGCGTCCACACCCACCTCCGGCCGCCGACGCTAGGAGCACGGAGGCCTCCCGCGCTCCGGGGCTGTGGACGACGGGGCGAGCCCGTCGCCACCACCGACCGGACGGCCCAGGGCGGCTCACCGGGAGCCACCCGTCCGCACGCTGCGTCACTCGGCGTCCTCGTGACCTGAGGGGCACCACCGGTCGTCCACAGGCCCGCCGCTCGGGCCGGCAGAGCGAGGCCCGGCGCTGCCAGGCTCGGAGCGCACGCCGCCGGCGGGCGAGGAGCAGGGGGTGCTGATGCGGGTCGAGCTCACGGTCGTGGACCCCAGCCGTCCCGGCTCGCCGGTGGACGTCGCGGTGGAAGCCCGTCGCGGCACCCTCGCGGACGAGCTGCGCGAGCCGCTTCGCACTGCGGTCGAGGCCCCCGCCGGCACCGTGCTCGGCACGGACGACGGCCGACCCCTGCCACCGGACGCGCGCCTGGGGGTGCCGCCGCTGGTCCGCGGAGCGGTGCTCACCTGCCTGCCCGGGACGACGCAGCAGGACGGTGCGGCGCCTCCACCGGTCGCTGCATCGTCGCCGGCACCAGCGCCGACCTCGCCGTCGCCTTCCGCGGGATCGCCCCCGAGGCGCGCCGGGCGCGCTGCGGCCTGCTCCTGCACCCGCTCGGCGCCGCCGACGGCGACCTCCTCGGTGTCCGCCTGCCCCGCACCGGGGGCCTGGGCGGCGTCCGCCCCGGCCGGGCGACTCTCGTGCAGCGCGGCGAGCTCACCACGGTCCAGCTGGCCCTGCCCGCCAGCGCCGACCCGGGTCACGGTCCGGCGAACACTGCCGAACACGCGTGTCAAAACCCTTCCACTCCCAGTCACGGCCTGCCATGGTTCGCCCAAGGTGCGCATCGGTCGCGCCTCTGCTAATGCCCGGCCGGGGGTCGGGCACCGATGAAGGGCTCCCGATGACGCGACCCGCCCTGGCCTCCACGACCGCAGCCGCCGGCTTCGCGCTGCTCCTCCTGCTCACCGGGTGCGGCGGCGACGACGCCGGCACCACGAGCGGGAAGGGCGACGAGCCCGCTGTCGGGCCGCTGGAGGAGTACTTCAGCGCCATGACCGAGGACATGGCGAGCCAGGACTTCGAGGCGATGAGCGCCGAGGTGGAGGAGATCACCGCCGCCTGCATGCGCGAGGAGGGCTTCGACTACACGCCCCAGGACACCTCCTCGTACGGCGACGTCGTCGAGGAGGCCGAGGACGGCCCCGCCTACGACTCCCTGGAGTACGCCAAGGAGAACGGCTACGGCATGACGGCCCCCGCCGAGGAGGCGGTGGGCGAGGCGCCGGCGGAGGAGTTCGTCGACGCCAACGCCGACTACGTGGCCTCGATGTCGGAGTCGGAGCAGCAGGCCTTCTACGAGGCCCTCTACGGGGTGCAGCCGGAGATCGACGAGAGCGACCCCGAGGCCGAGTTCGAGTACGACTGGCAGACCGCCGGCTGCTCGGGCAAGGCCCAGCACGAGGTCTACGAGGAGGGCCAGCCCTTCAGCGACCCGGAGTTCGCCTCGCTGCAGGAGGAGATGACCAGCCTCTACGAGGACGTGGCGAACGACCCGGAGATCGCCGAGCTCAACAGCGCCTGGGCCGCCTGCATGGCCGACGCCGGCTACGAGGGCATGACCACCGTCGACGAGGCGTCGATGGGCCTCTCCGAGGAGCTCAACGCCCTCTACGAGTCCAGCGGTGAGACCGGCGTGCCCGACGAGGCCGCCATGGCCGAGCTGCACGAGAAGGAGATCGACACCGCGGTCGCCGACCGCACCTGCCAGGACGAGACCGGCTACGCTAAGGGTCTCCAGGAGGTCCAGTTCTCCCTGGAGCAGGACTTCATCGACACCCACCGCGCCGAGCTCGACGCCATGCTGGAGGCGTACTCCCAGGCGGGCGAGTGAGCCCGCGAGCGACGCTGCTCACGCGCCTGCAGGCGGTGCCGCGGGCGCTGGGGCAGCGGCTCCCCCGCTCGCTGCCCCGGCTCTCCGGCGGCAACCGCACCATCGCCGTGATGGCCCTCGTGGCGGTGGTCAGCCTGGCGGCGGGCCTGGGCCTGAGCCGGCTGGTCGTCTCCCCCGCGCAGGCGGCCGCCGACGCCGCGCCGCCGGTGGCCGGCGACATCACGGTGCCGGTGGAGAGCCGGTTGATCGCCAACGACGTCGTCATCCGCGGCGACGCGCGCTACGACGACCCGGCCTCGGTGCGGATCGAGACCGGTGACCTCGACGGCCCGGCCGTGGTCACCGGCCAGGTGCCCGAGGTCGGCGCCACCCTGGAGGCGGCGACGGTCGCCTTCGAGGTGGCCGGGCGCCCCGTCATCGTGCTGAGCGGCGACCTCCCGACCTACCGCACCCTGCGCGCGGGGGTCACCGGCCCCGACGTCGCCCAGTTCAAGGCCGCGATGGCCGCGGTGGGCATCGACGCCGGTGACCCGGGGTCCCAGGCCTACGACGCGCGGACCGCCGAGGGCGTGCGCGCGCTCTACGCCCGGGTCGGCTACGAGGCGCCCACGGCGGGCGAGGACGCCACGGCCGCGGTGCAGGCCGCGCGCGACGGCGTCCGCGGCGCCGAGGAGGGGGTCGCGGCCGCCCAGCGCGAGCTCACCACCGCCCGCGCTGGCACCCCCCGCTCGCGGATCGTCGAGCTGGACGCCGCGGTGGCCGTGGCCCGCGCCGAGCTCGACGAGGCGCGCGCGTGCACCGGTGGGCCGGAGGGCGGCTGCAGCGCCGCCGCCGTGGTGCGGGCCCAGGGCACCCTCGACACCGCGCTGGCCCAGCGCGCGGAGGCCGACGCGAGGCCGGACACCTCCGCCCAGCAGGGGCAGGTCGCCGCCGCCCAGCGCGCCCTCGACGACGCGGAGGCGGCGCTGGGCGAGGCCCAGGCGGCGTCCACGACGCCGCTGCCGGCCAGCGAGGTGGTCTTCCTCCCGTCCCTGCCGCGACGGGTGGACGAGGTCAGCGTCCAGCGCGGCGCCACCGTGACCGGGCCGGTGATGAGCGTCTCCGGCGCCACGCTGGAGATCGTCGCCACGGCCACCGAGGCGGACGTCGACCTGCTCGCCGTCGGGGCCGTCGGCACCATCGAGGTCGAGGGCGAGGAGGTCACCGCCACGGTCACCGAGATCACCGCCGGCTCCGGCGGGGCCGCCGAGGAGCCCACCGAGGGCGAGGACGGCGGCGCGGGTGGCGAGGGCGGTGGCGGTGACGGCGGGGGCGGCGCGGGCGACGCCGGCCGCTCCACCGTCACGCTGCTCCCCGGCCCGCTGACCGACGCGCAGCTGACCGCGCTGCAGGGCAGCAACGTGCGCGTGCGCATCCCCGTCAGCTCCACCGACGGCGAGGTGCTCGCCGTCCCGCTCGCCGCCCTCACCGCGGGACCCGGCGGGGAGTCGCGCCTGGAGCTCGTCACCGGCGGCGGGAAGACCGAGCTGGTCACCGTCGAGACCGGCCTGGCCGCCGGCGGGTACGTCGAGATCACCGACGCCGAGCGCGCCCTGGAGGCCGGTGACCTCGTGGTGGTCGGCGTCCGCGGCGACCAGGAGGACGCCGAGGAGGGCGCCGCCGAGGACGAGGGCACGCAGGACGCCGAGGCGTGAGCCTGCTCGACGCGCCGCTGGAGGCGCGAGACGCCCCGGGGCGGCGTGCGGTCCTGGAGCTGCGCGGCCTGACCCGCACCTTCCCCACCGACCCGCCGTTCGTGGCGCTGCACCCGACCGACCTCGTCGTCGAGGCCGGGGACTACGTCTCCGTGGTCGGGCCCAGCGGGTCGGGCAAGTCGACGCTGCTGCACATCCTCGGGCTGCTCGACCGGCCGACGTCCGGGGAGTACCTGCTCGACGGCGTGCCCACCGGCACGGCCTCCGAGGGTGACCGCTCGGCGCTGCGCGGGGGCCGGATCGGCTTCGTGTTCCAGTCCTTCCACCTGCTCCCCCACCGCAGCGTGCTCGACAACGTGCTGCTGGCCACGCTCTACAGCGGCGTGCCGCGCGCCGAGCGCGTGGAGCGGGCGCACGCGGCCCTGGACCGGGTCGGGCTCAGCCACCGCACCCGGCACCTGCCGCCGCTGCTGTCCGGTGGCGAGCGCCAGCGCGTCGCCGTCGCCCGCGCGGTGGTCGCCGCGCCGCGCGTGCTGCTCGCCGACGAGCCGACGGGCAACCTCGACTCCGCGAACTCCGCCGGCGTGATGGACCTCTTCGACGAGCTGCACGCCGACGGCCTCACCCTCGTGGTCATCACCCACGACGCGGCGGTCTCGGCGCGCGCCTCGCGGCGGATCCGGATCGCAGACGGCCACCTCACCGAGGTCACCTGATGCCCGCCCGGGTGCGCGCCGCCCGCGCCGAGCGCTTCGGCCTGCGCGACCTCGTCGCCGAGGCCTCCTTCGGCATCGGCGCCCGTCCCGGGCGGCTGGTGCTGACCATCCTCGGCACCGTGCTCGGCATCGCGTCGGTGGTGGTCACCGTCGGCCTCGCCCAGACCGCCGCCGGGCAGATCTCGCGCTCGTTCGACGCCGTCGCGGCGACCCAGGCGATGGCCGAGCCGGCCACCACGCGCACGGCCAGCGGAGCCCAGCGCGCCACCGGCCGCCTCCCCTGGGACGCCCCCGAGCGCGTCGAGCGGCTGAACGGCGTCGAGGCCGCAGGCCTGGTGGCCGCCGTGGACGTCGACGGCGCCGAGGTGACCGCCGTCCCGGTCAACGACCCCTCCCAGCCCGCCGCCAGCGCGGTCCCCGTGCTCGCGGCCTCGCCCGGCCTCTTCGACGCCGTGCGCGGGCGCGTGGTGACCGGCCGCACCTTCGACGCCGGCCACGACGCGCGCGCCGACCGGGTCGTCGTCCTCGGCGCGCTCGCGGCGCAGCGGCTCGGCGTCTCCCGCGTCGACCGCCAGCCCTCGATCTTCATCGGCGACGCCTCCTACACCGTGATCGGCATCGTCGACGGCGTGCAGCGGCGCGACGACCTGCTCAGCTCCGTCGTCCTGCCGCAGGGCACCGCGCGGGCCGACTTCGGCCTGGCCGCTCCCGAGGAGCTGCACCTGCGGATCGCCGTCGGCGCCGGGGAGGTCGTGGGCGAGCAGGTGCCCGTGGCCCTGGACCCGAACGCGCCGGAGGAGTTCGACGTCGACGTGCCGCCCACCGGCTCGAAGGTGCGCGAGGGCGTGCAGGCCGATGTCAACGCGATCTTCCTGGCCCTCGGCGGGGTGGCGCTGCTCATCGGCGGCCTCGGCATCGCCAACGTGACGCTGCTGTCGGTGATGGAGCGCGTCGGGGAGATCGGCCTGCGCCGGGCGCTGGGCGCGACCAAGCGCGACATCGGCGGGCAGTTCGTGCTCGAGTCGGTCGTCGTGGGCCTGCTCGGCGGGCTGATCGGCGCGGCGCTCGGCGTGGCCGTGGTGGTCCTCGTGTCGGTGCTGCAGGACTGGACGCCGATCCTCGACCTCGGCGTCGTGCTCCTCTCGGCCCTGGGCGGCGGCGTGATCGGGCTCCTGGCGGGGATCTACCCGGCGATGAAGGCGGCCTCGATCGAGCCGATCACCGCCCTGCGCGGCGGCGTCTGAGGCTGCCCACAGCGCACCTGCGGGGACGGCGCGGCACGGAGATCACGGCCGCACGACCGCCCGCAACACGGGCGCACCCCAGGTAACCGGGGCGTCACGCAGCGAGCGGAACCGGGAAACCCGGCGTCCCTAGCGTCCGGAGCGCCAGCACGGATCCGGGCCCCCGGACCCCGCGCGGGCCCTCTCCGACGGACCACTGAAAGGCCTCGCCGTGAAGACCCACCCCAAGCTCCGAGCAGCCGCCCCGGCTGCTGCCGTCCTGGCCCTGGGCCTGGCCCTCACCGGCTGCGGCTCCCGCGTCTCCGACAGCGGGGCCGAGGCCGCCGCCGAGGCCACCGGCGGCGACTCCTGCGTCGACACCTCCGGCGACAGCGTCAAGATCGGCTTCCTGAACTCCCTGTCCGGGACGATGGCGATCAGCGAGCAGACCGTCCACGACTCCCTGCAGCTCGCGGCGGAGGAGATCAACGCCTCCGGCGGCGTGATGGGCAAGCAGCTCGAGATCGTCACCGAGGACGGCGCCTCCGAGCCGACGATCTTCGCGGAGAAGGCCACGAAGCTCATCCAGAGCGACTGCGTCGCCGCGGTCTTCGGCGGCTGGACCTCCGCGTCGCGCAAGGCGATGCTCCCGGTCTTCGAGTCCAACGACTCGCTGCTGTTCTACCCGGTGCAGTACGAGGGCCTGGAGTCCTCCGAGAACATCTTCTACACCGGCGCCACGACGAACCAGCAGATCATCCCGGCCCTGGACTACCTGTCCGAGCAGGGCGTGAAGAGCCTGTTCCTCGTCGGCAGCGACTACGTCTTCCCGCGCACCGCCAACAAGATCATCAAGGCGTACGCCGAGGACAAGGGCATCGAGATCAAGGGCGAGGAGTACACCCCGCTCGGCGACACCGAGTTCTCCACGATCGTCAACAAGGTCAAGGAGGCGGACGCCGACGCGGTGTTCAACACCCTCAACGGCGACTCGAACGTGGCCTTCTTCAAGCAGTACACGAACGTCGGGCTGGACGCCGCGCAGATGCCGGTCATGTCCGTCTCGATCGCCGAGGAGGAGGTCGGCGGCGTCGGCGTCGACAACCTCACCGACCAGCTCGTGGCCTGGAACTACTACCAGACCGTCGAGAGCCCGGCGAACACCACGTTCGTCGACGCCTTCAAGGCCGAGTACGGCGCCGACCGCGTCACCTCCGACCCGATGGAGGCCGCGTACACCTCGCTGTACCTGTGGAAGGGCATGGTCGAGAAGGCCGAGTCCTTCGACGTCGCCGACGTCCAGGCGGCCGCGGACGGCGTCACCTTCGACGCCCCCGAGGGCAGCGTCACGGTCAACGGCGACAACCACCACATCGCCAAGACGGCGCTGATCGGCAAGGTCGCCGCCGACGGCCTCATCTACACGGAGTGGAGCTCGGGCGAGCCGATCGAGCCCGACCCCTACCTGGAGTCCTACGACTGGGCGAAGGGCCTCGCCGGCTGACCCAGCGCCTCCGCGGTGGCCGGCGGGAAGCACCCGCCGGCCACCGCGCCCCCCTCCCGCACCCACAGGAAGGAGGCCCGGTGGACGCCGTCGTCTCCCAGCTCTTCGCCGGCATCAGCGTCGGCTCGATCCTCCTGCTCATCGCCCTCGGCCTGGCGCTGACCTTCGGGCAGATGGGCGTCATCAACATGGCGCACGGCGAGTTCCTCATGGCCGGCGCCTACACCGCCTACGTCGCCCAGCAGGTGCTCGACAGCGTCGGCGTCTCGCTCCTCGTCGCGATCCCGGTGGCCTTCGCCGTCGCCGGCCTGCTCGGCGTGCTGCTCGAGGCGACGCTGCTGCGCCGCATGTACGACCGGCCGCTGGACACCCTGCTGGCCACCTTCGGCGTCTCCCTCGTGCTCCAGCAGGTGGCGCGCGACGTCTTCGGCGCCCCCAACGTCGACGTCCGCTCCCCTTCGTGGCTCTCCGGCTCGGTCGACGTCCTCGGGGTGGGCCTGCCCGCCGCGCGCGTGTTCCTCCTGGCGCTCACCGCGGTCGCGGTGGTGGCCCTGGCGGTGCTGCTGAAGTTCACGGCGCTCGGACGCCGTGTGCGCGCCACCGTGCAGAACCGCTCGCTCGCGGAGTGCTCGGGCATCTCCACCCGCGCCACCGACCGCACGACGTTCTTCATCGGCTCCGGCCTGGCCGGGGTGGCCGGCGTCGGGCTGACCCAGATCGGCTCGGTCGGGCCGACGCTCGGCACGAGCTACGTCATCGACGCCTTCCTCGTGGTCATCGTCGGGGGGATCGGGCAGATCCGCGGCGCGGTGATCGCGGCCTTCGCCCTCGGCCTGCTGCGGGCGGGCGTCGAGTACTCCACCAGCGCGAGCATCGCCCGGGTGCTGGTCTTCGTGGCGATCGTCGTCTTCCTCCAGCTGCGCCCGCAGGGCATCGTCACCGTGCGCTCGAGGAGCCTGGCATGAGCACCTCCACCACCACCCCCGGCAGCGGGACGGCGTCCCCCGCCTCGGCGCTGCGCCGCTGGTCGTCCAGCCGCGCCGGCGTCCTGGCCGGCTTCGGGCTCGCCGCGGTGCTGCTCTTCGCCGTGGCACCGGCGCTCATGAGCGACTTCCGCCTCAGCATGCTGGCCCGCTACCTGTGCCTGGCGATCGTCGCGGTCGGCATCGGCCTGGCCTGGGGCCGCGGCGGGATGCTCACCCTCGGCCAGGGCGTCTTCTTCGGCCTCGGCGCGTACGTCATGGCGATGCACCTCAAGCTCGCCGACGCCGCGGCCACCGGCGGCGTCCCCGACTTCATGCTGCTCTACGGCGACGGCACGGTGCCGGGCTGGTGGGCGCCGCTGCGCAGCCCGGTCGTGGCGCTGCTCGCGGTGGTGCTCGTGCCCGCCGCCCTGGCCCTGCTCCTGGGCCTGGCCACCTTCCGCCGCCGGGTGCGGGGCGCCTACTTCGCCATCCTGTCCCAGGCGCTCGCCGCGGCGTTCGCGATCCTCCTCATCGGCAACCAGGCCACCACCGGCGGCACCAACGGCCTCACCGGCTTCCGCTCGTTCTTCGGCTACGACCTCAGCGACCCGGTCAACCAGCGGATGCTCTTCTTCATCACCGCCGGGGTGCTGCTCGCCGTGGTCGCCGGCGTCCGCCAGCTCATGCGCAGCCGCTACGGCGAGCTGCTCGTGGCCTGCCGCGACGCCGAGGAGCGGGTGCGCTTCCTCGGCTACGACCCGGCGACGGTCAAGACCGTGGCCTACGTCCTGGCCGCAGCGCTGGCCGGGGTGGCCGGCGCCCTGTTCGTGCCGGTGGTCGGCATCATCTCGCCCAGCGACGTGGGGGTGATCCCCTCGATCGGCCTGCTCATCGGCGTCGCCATCGGCGGGCGCACCACCCTGCTCGGCCCGGTGCTCGGCACGGTCGCCGTGGCCTGGGCCGAGACCAGCCTGTCCGAGAGCTTCCCGTCCTTCTGGGTCTACTTCCAGGGAGCCCTGTTCATGCTCGTCATCACGTTCCTGCCCGGCGGGCTCGCCTCGCTGCCGGCCCTGCTGCGGCGCCGCCGGCGCGAGCGGTCCGGCGCCCGCGAGGCCACGACCCTGCCCGGTGACCTCGTCGCGGTGGAGGGACCGGCCTGATGAGCGTGGACTACCTCGAGGTCAGCGGCCTGCGCGTCGTCTTCGACGGCTTCGTCGCGATCGACTCCGTCGACCTGACCGTGCTGCGCGGTGACCTGCGCTTCCTCATCGGCCCCAACGGCGCGGGCAAGACCACGCTCGTGGACGCCATCACCGGCCTCGCCCCGGCGACCGGCCGGGTGGAGTTCGCCGGGGAGTCCCTGCTCGGGCGCCCGGTGCACCGCATCGCCCGGCTCGGCGTGGGCCGCACCTTCCAGACCGCGAGCGTCTTCGAGGAGCTCACGGTGCTGCAGAACCTCGACATCGCCGCCGGCGCGGGCCGCTCGGCCTGGACCCTGGCCCGGCGCCGGCCCTCGGTGCCGCCGGAGGTGGCGCAGGTGCTCGAGACGATCGGCCTGGCCGACCTCGCGAGCACGCCGGCCGGCGTCCTCGCGCACGGGCAGAAGCAGTGGCTGGAGATCGGGATGCTGCTCGTGCAGGACGCGAAGCTGCTGCTGCTCGACGAGCCGGTCGCCGGGATGAGCGCGCACGAGCGCGAGCAGACCGGTCGGCTGCTCCAGGAGATCGCGACCGAGCGGACCGTGGTCGTCGTCGAGCACGACATGGACTTCATGCGCGCCTTCGCCCGGTCGGTCACGGTGCTCCACGCCGGGCGCGTGCTCTCGGAGGGGACCGTGGCGCAGGTGCAGGCCGACCCGCGCGTGCAAGAGGTCTACCTCGGGACGGGGGCGTGATGGTGCTCGAGCTGGTCGACGTGCACGTCGGGTACGGGCGCACCGACGTCGTCCACGGCGTCTCCCTCTCCGTGCCCGCCGACGGGGTGGCCGCGGTGATGGGCCACAACGGCGCGGGGAAGACGACGCTGCTGCGCGCCGCCGTCGGGCTGCTGCGCCCGCGCAGCGGGAGGGTGCTCCTCGACGGCGAGGACGTCACCGGGCTCTCCCCGCACCAGCGGGTGGCGCGCGGGGTGGCGTACGTGCCGCAGGGGCAGCAGAGCTTCGGCGACCTCACCACCGCCGAGAACCTCCAGCTCGTCGCGGACGGCCGGAAGCGGGGCAAGGTGCTGGTCGACGACGCGCTCGCGATGTTCCCGGCGCTGGTGCCGCTGCTGGGACGCCGGGCCGGGCTGCTCTCCGGCGGGCAGCGCCAGCAGCTGGCGATCGCCCGCGCGCTGGTCACCGAGCCGCGGCTGCTCATCCTCGACGAGCCGACCGAGGGCATCCAGCCGTCGGTGGTGGCGGAGATCGAGGCGACGATCCTCGACCTCACCCAGCGCGGCGGGCTGTCGGTGCTGCTCGTGGAGCAGCACGTCGGCTTCGCGCTCAGCGCCGCGGGCCGGTACTACGTGCTGGCCTCGGGGCGCGTGAGCGCGGAGGGCGGCGGCGGGCAGGAGGCGCAGGCCGCCGTGCGGGGGGCGATGGCCATCTGAGGGCCCGGCACCGCCCGGGTAGCGTCCGGCCATGACCTTCTCCATCGTCGGGCGCAGCGCCGACGGCACCGCCCTCGGCGTGGCGGTGGCCAGCAAGTTCCTCGCCGCAGGCGCCTACGTGCCGGCCGCCGCGAGCGACGCCGGGGCGATCGCCACGCAGGCGTACGTCAACCTCGCGCTGAAGACCCGCGGCCTGGAGCTGCTGCGCACCGGCACGCCCGCCCCCGAGCTGCTGGAGCGGTTCTTCGCCGACGACCCCCAGGGCGACCAGCGCCAGGCCGGCGTCGTCGACCGCGACGGCCGCGCCGCCACGTACACCGGCGAGCGCTGCCAGCCGTGGGCCGGCGGGATCACCGGCGAGGGCCCCGAGGGCTCCTTCGCCGCGCAGGGCAACATGATCGCGGGCCCGGGCGTGCTCGACGCCATGGCCGAGGTCTGGCGCGCGACGGCGTCCGAGCCCTCCCTGGCCCGCCGCCTCGTCGCGGCGCTGGCCGCCGGGCAGGAGCAGGGCGGGGACCCTCGCGGGAAGCAGGCGGCCGCCGTCCTCGTCGTCTCGGCCGGGGCCGGCTACGGCGGGCTGTCGGACGTCGTGGTCGACCTGCGCGCGGACGACTCGCCCGAGCCGATCGGCGAGCTGCAGCGGATGCTCGACCTGCACGACCTCTACTTCGGCTCCACGCCGGAGGCGGAGCTGCTCGGCTACGACGAGGCGCTGCTGGCCGAGCTCACCGAGCGCCTGGCGCACACCGGGTACGCCAGCGGCGACCCGCTGCGCGACCTCTACGACTGGATGGGACGGGAGAACTTCGAGGAGCGCTGGCACGAGGGGCGCCTCGACCCGGTCGTCCTCGCGCAGCTGCGCGGGGCCACCGGCGGCTGAGGCTCAGGCGCGCTCGGCCGGCTCGGCCGCGGCGGCGGCCGGCTCCTCGGGGGCGTCCTTGAGGAACAGGTACCAGTACGACGTCGCCACGAAGACCACCGCGCCCACGAGGTTGCCGACCCCGGCGAGCAGCCAGTTCTCCAGCACGTGCCCCCAGCCGATGCCGGGCACGTGCGCGAAGACGGCGGCGGGCAGGAAGAACATGTTGGCGACGACGTGGTCGAAGCCCATCGCCACGAACGCCATGACGGGGAAGAAGATCGCGAGGATCTTCCCCGACACCGAGGTCGCGGCCAGCGACATCCACACCGCCAGGCACACCAGCCAGTTGCAGCCCACCGCACGCAGGAACGTCTGCCAGGCCGTGTGGTCGAGCGCCTTGCCCGCGGCGATGTCGGCGAGGCGCTCGTAGGTCAGGCCCGCGCTGACGCCCTCGGCTCCCGCGCTGCCGATCACGCCGGTCTGCACGGCGAGGAAGTACGCCACGAACAGCGCCCCGAGCAGGTTGCCGGCGAGCACGAGGGTGAGGTTGCGGACGACGTCGCCGACGCTGACCTTCCCGCGCATCGCCCCGAGCGGGACGAGCATCATGTTGCCCGTCGCGAGGTCGGAGCCGGCGATGAGCACGAGCACCAGGCCGAGGGTGAAGGCGGCGCCCATGAACAGCGTCGGCAGCGTCCCCCACGTGTCCGGGTCCAGCCCCGACGACACGGTGATGGACACGAGGGCGCCGAAGGAGATGTAGGCGCCGGCGAGGAAGGCGCTGACCAGCACCCGGTCCCACGTGCGGTGCACCTTCTTGGCCCCGGTCGCCGCGGCGACCTGGGCGATCTCCTGGGGTTCGCGAGCGCTCACGGTCGCCTCCTCCGGCGTCGGTGCGACGACGGTAGCGAGCGGGCCCCGTCCCCGCGCTGCGAGCGGCGGGCACGTCCGTGCTGTACCCGACGCTCCTGGCCACGGCCACCCGCGACGTGCCTGAGGAGGTGCGCGGGCGGGCGACCTCCGCCGTGGCCACCACGGGGTACCTCGGCTTCCTGCTGGGCCCGGTGCTCGTCGGCGCCCTGGCGCAGGCGCACGGGCTGCGCTGGGCCATGGCGGGGGTGGCCGGGCTGGCGGCGCTCGTCGCGCTCGCCGGGTGGACGCCGCTGGTGGGCCGCCGGCGCTGACCGCTCCGCGCGTCGGAGCCGTCGGGCGCCGGGCCCTACGGTGCCGTCCATGACGACGAGCAGCAGCACCCCCGCGGCGAGCCGGGTGCGCCGGGCCGCGCCCGACGACGTGGCGGCGATGGACGCGATGGTCCACGAGCTCGCCGAGTACGAGAAGGAGCCGGACGCCGTCGAGGCGACCCCGGCCGACCTGCGCGCGGCGCTGTTCGGCCCGGACCCGCGGGTGCACGCCCACGTGGCCGAGGTGCAGGACGCCGACGGGTCGTGGTCGGTGGTGGGGATGGCGGTCTGGTACCTGACCTACTCCACCTGGACCGGGCGCCACGGCATCTGGCTGGAGGACCTCTTCGTGCGCCCGCCCGCCCGCGGGGCCGGGCTGGGCCGCGCCCTGCTGGCCGCGCTCGCGGCCGAGTGCACCGAGCGCGGCTACCGCCGGCTGGAGTGGTGGGTGCTGGACTGGAACACCCCGGCGCAGGGCGTCTACCGCGCGGTCGGCGCCCGGGCCGAGGAGGACTGGACGACGTGGCGCCTGGACGGCGACGGCCTGGCGGCGCTGGCCGCCCGGGCGGACGCGCCGTCCCGCGCTCGCCCGGCCGGCTCCGGCGAGGGACGATGATCCCCGGAGGGGAGCGCTCGGCGTCCCCGCGGAGCACGAGGGAGACCAGGCGTGGCTGAGGTCCTGACGGCGGGCAGCATGACCGACCGGGTGGAGCTGCGGGTGCCTGCCGACCCGGCCTACCTGGCCGTGCTGCGGACCGCGACCGCCGGGCTCGCCGCGCGGCTCGACCTCACCCTCGACGAGATCGAGGACCTGCGGATCGCCGTCGACGAGGCGTGCGCCCTCGTGCTCGGCGTGTCCGGCGACTCCCTCGAGGCCCCGGCGGACGCGCCCACCCGCCCCGCCGACCCGCTGACCGCGCTCGACACCCTGCGCGCGACGTTCGACCTGTCGGCCGCGGGGATGACCGTGGAGGTCAGCGGCCCCGCGCGGAGCCTGCCCGGCCGCGACAGCTTCGCCTGGGCCGTGCTCGAGGCCCTCGTCGGGGCGCTCGAGACCGGGACCGACGACGAGGGGCGCCAGTCCATCCGCATGCGGCACGGCGGGTCCCGGCGGCCCTCGTGACCGCGCAGCCGTCCGACGAGCGGGAGCGGTCCGCCGCCCTGCTGGCCGAGCTGGCGGCCATGGCCCCCGACGACCCCGGCCGCGCCGCGCTGCGGGGGCAGGTCGTCGAGTCGCACCTGCCGCTCGTGCGCCACCTCGCCCGCCGCTACGCCGACCGCGGCGAGCCGCTGGACGACCTCGTGCAGGTGGGCACGATCGGCCTGCTCAAGGCGGTCGACCGCTACGACCCCGACCGCGGGACGCCGTTCGGGGCGTTCGCGGTGCCCACGGTGCTGGGCGAGATCCGTCGCCACTTCCGCGACCGCGGCTGGGCGGTGCGGGTGCCGCGCCGCCTCCAGGAGCTCTCCCGGGTGCTCGCCGACTCGCGCGCCGAGCTGACCCAGGAGCTCGGGCGGGCGCCGACCGTCGCCGAGCTGGCCGAGCGCGCCGGGGTCGACGAGGACGCCGTCCTCGAGGGGATGGAGTCGGCCGGCGCCTACACGACGGTGCCGCTGGAGCCCACGGAGGCCGAGGCGAGCGCCGGGCCGTGGCTGGCCACCGACGACGACGGCCTGCGGGGCGTGGAGGACCGCGAGGCCCTGCGGCCCCTGCTGGCCCGCCTGCCCGCGCGGGAGCGGCGGATCATCGCGCTGAGGTTCGTGCGCGGGATGTCGCAGTCGCAGATCGCCGAGGAGGTCGGCATCTCGCAGATGCACGTGTCCCGGCTGCTCTCGCGCACCCTGGCGGCGCTGCGCGCCGAGCTCGGCGAAGAGGCGTCCTCCTCCTAGCGGCCCCCCTGCGGGCACCGGGCCCGGAGGGTCAGACGACCGGAGGGGCGTCCTGGTCGGTGGTCGCCGCCACCACCGAGGGGGCGAACAGGCCGCCACCGGCGACCACCCCGAGCACCACGAGCGCCGCACCGATCGTCCTGGGGAGCGCTCCTCCCCCGCCCAGCAGGGGCAGCGCCACCCCGAGCACCTGCACCAGCTGCCAGGTCAGGACCGGCGCGCGGGCCCAGCGCCGTCCGCCGAGCAGCCCCCGCGCCGCGAGCACCAGGCCGGCGCCGACGAGGGCTGCGAGCACCGTGGTGGCCACCGCCCCGCGCGCGTCCGCCGCCCGGCCGAGCACGAGCTCGACGAGGTAGAGCACCACCACGGCTGCCATCGCGGCCGCCTCCACGCCCACGGCGGCGACCACCACCAGCAGGGCGCGGGGTCGGGCAGGCACGTCGGATCCGCTCACGCCCGGACGGTACCCTCCACGCGGAGACGCCAGATCGGGTGTCGGATTGCGGAACACCGCGAGTCCCCCCACCGTTGGAGTGGTGAACGACCCGCGCGTGACCTCCCCGGTCGACGCAGGGCCTCCAGGGCGACACTCCGCCTCGGACCCTTGTGCCCGGGGTGAGGATCTGTGATCCTCTTCGACGGCGGGGCGCCGATCGGCGCCCCTTATCCGTGTCCCCGCTCGTGAACGGCTTCACAAGCCACCGAGCAGGACGTGCTGACGAACGCTCTGAGGGAGTACGACTGATGGACTGGCGGCACGAGGCAGCGTGTCTCGATGAGGACCCCGAGCTCTTCTTCCCCATCGGCAACACCGGCCCGGCCCTCCTGCAGATCGAGGAGGCCAAGGCCGTGTGCCGTCGGTGCCCCGTCCTCGAGACCTGCCTGAAGTGGGCCCTGGAGAACGGGCAGGACTCCGGCGTCTGGGGCGGCCTGTCCGAGGACGAGCGCCGCGCGCTCAAGCGCCGCACCGCTCGCGCCCGCCGCGCCAGCTGACGCAGCGGCACGACCGGGCTCGGCCGAGCACCACGGGCGCCCGAGCACCACGGGGATCTGAGCACCACGGGGATCTGAGCACCACGAGCACCTGACGCACCCCGAGCGGGGCGCACCGGCCACCGCCGGGGCGCCCCGCTCGCGCGTCGTCGGCCCCCTGAGCCGCTGAGGCCCCGGCTTCAGGTGGCCCGCTGCTCGCGCAGGTCGGCGTGCAGGACCACCTCGGTGCCCCCGACCTCGCGGCGGTGCCACGCGATGCTGCCCCGCAGCTCACCGGCCACGAGCGCCTGGACGATCTGCAGCCCCAGCCCCCCGCTGCTGGGCACGAAGCCCTCGGGCAGGCCCTCGCCGTCGTCGACCACCTTCGCGGTCAGCGCCTGGCCGTCGCGCTCGGCGCACACGGTCACCGTGCCGCCGCCGCCGGTCAGCCCGTGCTCGACCGCGTTCGTCACCAGCTCGGTGAGCACGAGCGCGAGGGCGGTCGCGTCGTCGGCGCCCACGACGCCGAACGTCCCCTCGCGCCGCGCCACGGCGGCCCCCCGGCTCGAGGCCAGGCTGGCGATGAGCATCAGCCCGCGGTCCATCACGTCGTCGAAGTCGACGGTCTCGTCGAAGCCCCGGGTCAGCGTCTCGTGCACGAGGGCGATCGTGCTCACCCGGCGCATCGCCTCCTCGAGCGCGGCGCGGGCCTCGGGGACCTCGATCCGCCGCGCCTGGAGCCGCAGGAGCGCCGAGACGGTCTGGAGGTTGTTCTTCACCCGGTGGTGGATCTCCCGGATGGTCGCCTCCTTGGTGAGCAGCTCCTGCTCGCGGCGGCGCAGCTCGGTGACGTCGCGGCACAGGATGAGCGCCCCGGTGCGCACGCCGTGCTCGGTCAGCGGCACCGCGCGCAGCGACAGCGAGGCCCCGCGGGACTCCACGTCGGTGCGCCAGGGCGCGCGCCCGGTGACCACGAGGGGCAGCGACTCGTCCACGGCGTGGGAGCTGTCGAGCATGCTCGCGGTCACCTCCGCCAGCGAGCGCCCCTCCAGGTCGCCGGCGAAGCCCAGGCGCCGGTAGTCCGAGCGGGCGTTCGGGCTGGCGTAGAGCACGATCCCGTCGACGTCCAGGCGGATCATCCCGTCACCCACGCGCGGGGCGCCGCGGCGCATCCCCGTGGCCGCACCCACGGTGGGGAACGCGCCCTCGGAGATCATCCGCACGATCGCGTCGGCGGTGTGCAGGTAGTTCATGTCGAGCCGGCTCGGCGTGCGAGGGATGCTCAGCGCGGTGTCGCGCGAGAGCACGGCGACCACCCGGCCGTCGCGCACCACCGGCACGGTCTCCTCGCGCACCGGCCCGCCCTCGAGCCAGTCGGGGTCGCGCTCGCGGCAGATCCGGGCCTGGGAGAACGCGGCGTCGACCTGCTCGCGCTCGCCGCGGGCCAGCCGGGTGCCGACGACGTCCTCGTCGTGCACCGTCGTGCCGGTGCTCGGCCGGCAGTGGGCCACGGCCACGAAGCCGTCGCCGGCGCGCTCGGGCAGCCAGAGGATCAGGTCGGCGAAGGACAGGTCGGAGAGCATCTGCCAGTCGCCGACGAGGAGGTGCAGCCACTCCTCGTCGGCCGGCTCCAGGTCTCCGAGGGTGCGCACCAGCGAGCTGAGGGTCGGCACCGGTCCAGGCTAGGGGGCGCCGGGGCGTGCGAGCGCCACCGGGCGCGGCGTCCTAGCCTGGCTCCGTGCACCTGGAGCAGACGCTGCGCTACCCCGCCCCTCCGGAGGCGGTCGCCGCCCTGCTGGCCGACCGGTCGTTCGTCGAGGACCTGTGCGCGGCGGGCGAGGCGCAGGCGTGGGAGGTCGAGGTCACCGGCTCCGCAGCCGGCGCCTTCACGGTGACCACCAGCCGCACCCTGCCGACCTCCTCGCTCCCGGACGCCGTCCGCCGCTTCCTCGGCGCCTCGCTGCAGGTGCGCCAGGTCGACACCTGGGCCGCGCCGGGGGCGCGCGGGGCGCGCACCGGCACCACGGTCCTGGAGATCGCCGGCGTCCCGGTCACCGCCTCGGCCGACCTCTCCCTCGTGCCCGACCGCGAGGGCACCCGCCAGCAGGTCACCGGCGAGCTGCGGGCCGCGGTGCCGCTCGTCGGGGCACGGGTGGAGCGCGCGGCCGAGCCCGTGCTGGTGGCCGCCCTGCGCGAGCAGGAGCAGCTGGCGGAGCGTCGGCTGCGGGGCTGAGCGCCACGCGCTCACCAGCGGCGGCGTGAGAGCGCTTGCACGCCCTCTCCCCAGCGATGGCATGCTGCCGTCCATGACGACGCCGTCTCCTGACCGCACCCTGACCTTCCCCGACGGCTTCCTGTGGGGGGCCGCCACCGCCGCCTACCAGATCGAGGGCGCCACGACCGAGGACGGGCGCACCGACTCCATCTGGGACGCGTTCAGCCGCAAGCCCGGAGCCGTCCACGAGGGCCACACGGGCGACCCGGCCTGCGACCACTACCACCGCTACCCGCAGGACGTGGCCCTGATGAAGGACCTGGGCCTGCAGGCCTACCGGTTCTCCATCGCCTGGCCGCGCGTGCGCCCGGACGGCGGCGCCGTGAACCAGGCCGGCCTGGACTTCTACTCGCGCCTCGTCGACGAGCTGCTCGGCGCCGGGATCCGCCCGTGGCTCACGCTGTACCACTGGGACCTGCCGCAGGCGCTCGAGGAGGCCGGTGGCTGGACCAACCGCGACACCGCGTACCGCTTCGCCGACTACGCCCAGACCGTCTTCGACGCCCTGGGCGACCGGGTGCCCACCTGGACGACGCTCAACGAGCCGTGGTGCTCCTCGCTGCTGGGCTACGGCGCCGGCGTGCACGCCCCCGGCCGCACCGAGCCGAGGGCCGCCGTCGCCGCCGTCCACCACCTGCACCTGGCGCACGGCCTGGGCGTGCAGGCCCTGCGCGCGGCGTCCTCGACGATCGAGATCGGCGTCACGCACAACCTCTACGAGATCACCCCCGACAGCGACTCCCCCGAGGACCTCGACGCCGCGCGCCGGATCGACGGGCTGCAGAACCGCATGTGGCTGGAGCCGGTGCTCAAGGGCGCCTACCCCGCCGACGTGCTGGAGGACCTGGCCCCCTTCGGCCTGTCCGACCACATCCAGGACGGCGACCTGGAGCTCATCGGCGCCCCGATCGACGTGCTGGGCATCAACGTCTACTCCAGCCACCGGGTCAAGGCGGGCGACAAGAGCGCCGCGCACGGCCCGAGCCAGAACATCGGCGCCGAGGAGGTGCAGTTCCTCGACCGCGGGCTGCCCAAGACCGGCATGGGCTGGGAGATCGACCCGGCCGCGCTGACCCGCCTGCTGCAGCACCTCCACGCCGAGTACCCGGGCACCCCCGTGGTGATCACCGAGAACGGCTCGGCCTGGGAGGACGAGGTCTCCGAGGACGGCGCGGTGCACGACACCGACCGCGTGCTCTACCTCGACGAGTACCTGCGGGCCGTCCACGCGGCGATCGAGACCGGCGCCGACGTGCGCGGGTACCTCGCGTGGTCGCTGATGGACAACTTCGAGTGGGCCTTCGGCTACGACAAGCGGTTCGGCATCGTGCGGGTGGACTACGACACCCAGGAGCGCACGGTCAAGGACAGCGGGAAGTACTACGCCGCGGCCATCGCCGCGAACGGCCTGCCGGCGCAGCCCCCGGCGAGCGGGTACGGCCAGCAGGAGGTCCACCAGGGCTGATCCGCCCCCGGCCCGTCCTCACCGACCGGGCTGGCCGAGCTCCTGCGCGAGCTCGGCCAGCTCGGTCGCGTCGTACCAGAGCAGGTCGTGCCCGTCGGCGCCGTCGACGGTGAACTGCGCGTCCTCGTCCCCGGCGTCGGCCCCGGCCAGCGCCCCCATCGCCGCGACGACGTCGTCCTCCGCCTCGGCCTCGTCGACGTGCGCGCTGACCACGGCGGAGAGCGGGAGCGGCCCGGGCACGAGCACGGCCGAGCGCGCCTCCTCGTCGCTGCCCGGAGCGGCCACCCGCACGGCGGCGTCGGGGACGTCGGCCGCCAGCACGAGGCGGCGCGGCACGGACGCGACACCGGCCGCCGCGGGCCCCTCCGCGTCGCTGGCCTCCGCCGCCAGCAGCCGGAGCGAGGACAGGGCGGCGTCCAGCATGGCCGCCAGCTCCAGCTCCTCGGTGTCGCCCTCGGTGTACCACTCGCGCAGGGCCGGGGTGACGGCGTGCGCCGCGAGCAGTCCGTCACCGGCGCCCGCCAGGCTCGACGAGCGCAGGGCAGCGGCCAGGGCGGACGCCGTGGCCGGCAGGTAGACGCGCATCGGACCTCCGGAGGTCGGACGAGGAGCGGACGGTGCATCCTGGCGCACCGGCGCGCTCAGCCGGGAGGGGCCTGGGGGCAGAGCCCCCGGTCGGCGCGCGCCCCGGCGGCCGGCCCCGGCACGCCGGGGTCCGAGCGGGCCACGAGCAGGCCGTCGGCGCCGACGTCGTAGCCGCCCTGGGAGGGGTTGACGAGGTCGTGCGGGGCGCCCGGCACCGCATGGAGGAAGAGCACCTGCCGGCCCGCCGCCGCCACCCCCGAGCGCTGCGCGCCCTCCGAGGCCCCGCCCGGCTCGCCCACCTCGACCACGTCGCCCGGCCCCGCGCCGGCCCCCTCGAGGACCTCCTCCACCGCGACGGCGGAGACGGTCAGCACGACCGGGACCGCCTGCGGTGGTGCGCCGGCGCCCAGGGACGGGCTCTCGCGCTCCGTCCGCCCGCCCGGGAGCGGCTGGAGGGCGACCTCGCGCACCTCCGAGCCCGTGGTCCGCCCGAGGACGACGAGGTCGGCGGCGTCGCAGAGGGCGGCGAGGGAGTCGTAGGCGGGCCAGTCCCC
>NZ_JBZYWI010000189.1:0-5005 GCF_058932755.1 Quadrisphaera sp. DVD1 | reverse complement strand
CGAAGCCCGGCGTCCCCGGCACGAGGGCCGGCCGGGCAGCGCGCCGCCCCCGCACCACCGGTGGCCCGCCGAGCTCCCCGGACGCGGGAACGACAGCAGCGGCGCCCAGGCCGACCACCGACGACAGCCCCCAGTCGGCCAGCAGCGGTCGCCCGTCACCGGCGAGCAGGACGTTGGCCGGGGTGACGTCGCCGTGCACCAGCCCCCGGGCGTGCAGCTCGGCCATCGCGCCCGCGAGCGCGCTGAGCACCGTGACCACCTCGCCGGCCTCCAGGCGCCCGCGGGCGGCGACCAGCGCGGCCAGGCCGCCCCCGTGGGCGCGGTCGAGCACCAGAGCGGGGCCCGCCGACGTGGCGACCACCGACCGCAGCCGCACGACGTGCGGGTGCTCCAGGCCCCGCAGCACCCCGACCTCGACCGCCAGGGACGCCGCCGTGGCGCCGGGCACGACCTTGAGGGCGACGTCGCTGCCGTCCGGAGCGGTGGCCGCCCACACCCGGCCGCTGCCACCGGCGCCCAGCAGCCGGTGGACGCGGTAGCCCGGGACCAGCGGCATCGTCACGCCGGCCAGCCTGCCCGCACCCGGCCCCCTCGCGGAGCGGCTGTCCACAGGCGCCGGTAGCGTCGCGGGCGTGGAGCGCGGCGGGGTGGTCGTCATCGGCGCCGGGCTGGCGGGGCTCGCGTGCGCGCTGAGGCTGTCCGCGGCCGGGGTGCCGGCGACCGTCCTGGAGGCCTCGGACGCCGTCGGGGGCCGGGTGCGCACCGACGTCGTCGACGGGTTCCAGGTCGACCGCGGCTTCCAGCTGCTCAACCCCGCCTACCCGGCCCTGGCCGCGGTGGCCGACCTCGACGCCCTGCGCCTGCGGCCCTTCGCCGCCGGCGTCGCCGTGGCGCGCGGCGGGCACCGCTACCGCGTGGCCGACCCCCGCCGCGTCCCGTCCGCGGCGCTGGAGTCGCTGCTGGCCCCGGTCGGGTCGCTGCGCGAGAAGGCGGCCTTCGTGCGCTGGGCGCTGGGCAGCGCCTACGGCGACGTCCGCGGCATCCGGGACGGCGCCGACGAGGCGCTGTCGGCGGCGCTCGACCGGGCCGGCGTCGGCGGCCGGCTGCGCCGCTCGGTCGTGACGCCGTTCCTGGCCGGCGTCCTCGCCGAGGAGGAGGGCTCGACGTCCGCGAGCTTCGCCCGGCTCGTGGTGCGCTCGTTCGTGCGCGGGACGCCGGCCGTGCCGGCCGCCGGGGTCGGCGCGCTGCCGGTGCAGCTGGCCTCGGCGCTGCCGCTCGGCGCGGTGCGCCTCGGGGCCCCGGTGCGCGCGGTGCGCGACGGCGCCGGCCGGGTGCGCCTGGACACCCCCGAGGGCGAGGTGGCCGCCGAGGCCGTCGTGGTCGCCACCGACCCCGCCACCGCCGCCGACCTGCTGCCCGGCCTTCCGGTGCCGCCCCTGCGCGCCCTGACCACCTTCTGGCACGCCGCCGACGCCCCGCCGGCGCCGCGCTCGCGGGCCCGCCTGCTGCACGTGGACGCCGACCGGCGGGGGCCGGTGGTCAACAGCGCCGTGCTCAGCGCCGTCGCCCCGACGTACGCCCCGCCGGGCAGGCACCTCGTGGCCACCACCGTGCTCGGTGACCGGGGCGACGCGGCGACCGAGGCCGAGGTCGTGCGCCAGCTGTGGGACGTCTACGGCACCGAGAGCACCGCCTGGGACCTCGTCGCGGTCCACGCGCTGCCCCAGGCCCTGCCCGCGGTGCCGCCGCCGCTGCGCGCCCGGCGACCGGTGGCCCTGGGCGAGCGGCTCTTCGTCGCGGGCGACCACCGCGACACCGCCAGCCAGCAGGGCGCGCTCGTCTCCGGCCGGCGGGCCGCGGACGCCGTCCTGGCCGCCCTCGGCCACCCCTCCCCCCCGCGGACCGCAGGAGCCGTCGTTGCCCGCTGACCAGCCGACCATCCTCGCGACGTCCGGCGGCCTCCGCCCCGGCACCCGCGCGCGGGTCGAGTTCGCGCCGCTCGTGCACCACGCCGTGGAGCTGTCCGGCACCGCGCGCCGCCCGAAGGTCGTGCACCTGGGCACCGCGTCGGGCGACCAGCGCTCCTGGCACGCCGACCTCGACGAGGCCGCCGTGCTCGCCGGCTTCGACCTGCGCCACCTCAACCTCTTCACCATGCCGTCGGTCGACGACGTCGAGGGGCTGCTCCTGGACGCCGACGTGGTCTGGGTGGGCGGCGGGTCGGTCGCCAACCTGCTCGCGGTCTGGCGGGTGCACGGCCTGGACGAGGTCTTCCCGCGGGTCTGGCGCGCGGGCGTCGTGCTCGGCGGGGTCAGCGCCGGATCGCTGTGCTGGCACGTGGGCGGGACGACGGACTCCTTCGGCCCGCGCCTGCGCCCGGTGACGAACGGGCTGGCGATGCTGCCCTACGGCAACGGCGTGCACTACGACTCCGAGGCCGAGCGGCGCCCGCTGGTGCAGGCCCTCGTCGCCGACGGCACGCTGCCGCGCACGCACTGCACCGACGACGGCGTCGGGCTGGTCTACGGCGGCCCCGACGGCACGCACCTGCTCGAGGCCGTCACCGAGGTGCCCGGCAAGGGCGCGTACGTCGTCGAGCGCGGCGGCGGGGGCGCGGCGGTCGAGGAGCGGCTGGAGCCCCGCCTGCTGCGCTAGGTGCTCCTCAGCCCGGCTCGCCGGCCACCGCGACGCTCGTGCCGCGGGCGGCGCTGGCCCGGCCGGCGTCCAGCACCGCGAGCACGTGGACGGCGTCCTCGGGCTGCACCGGCATCGCGGCCTGACCGCCGCCGCCGGCGAGCGCGGCCGCGACGGCGCGGTAGAGGTCGGCGTGCTCGCCGGGCTCGCGCGCCACGGGCGTGCGCCGCTCGCCCGCGACGACCCACCCGGTGTGCGCGTCGTCGGCGTCGGCGAGGTCGGCGAAGGCGGTCTCCTCCGCCTCGAAGCTCGTCACCACGTACGCCCCGCGGGTGCCCAGCACCCGGGTTCGCGGCCCCGGCGCCCCGGCCAGCGACGTCGCCGACAGGTGGCTGCGCACCCCGCGGGCGTGCGTGCAGGAGAGGAACACGTCGTCCTCGGCCGGGGTGGTGCGCGCCGCGAGCTCGGCGTGCACCGACGTGACCGGCCCGAACAGCTGCACCGCGGAGTCCACGAGGTGGGCGCCGAGGTCGAGCAGCAGCCCGCCGCCCTGCGCGGCGGGGGCGTTCTCGCGCCACCGCTCCTTGGGCACCGGCCGCCAGCGCTCCCAGCGGCGCTCGAACCGGAAGACCTCCCCCAGCGCCTGCTCGCGCAGCAGCCGGGCGAGGGTGAGCTGCTCGGCGTCCCAGCGGCGGTTCTGGAAGACGGTGAGCGGGACGCCGGTCGCGCGAGCGGCGCGCACGACCGCGGCGGCCGAGGCGGCGTCGACCGACAGCGGCTTGTCCACCACCACGGGCACCCCGGCGCGCAGGCAGGCGACGGCCTGCTCGGCGTGGGCGCCGGTCGGCGAGGCCAGGACCACCAGGTCCGGGCCGGTGCCCAGCACGGCCTCGAGGTCGTCGACCACCTGCGCCGACGGCAGGTCCTGGCGGGCCGCCTCGACGCGCCCCGGGTCGCGGGTGGCCACGACGGCCACCTCCAGCCCGGCCTCCGCGAGCAGCGGGGCGTGGATGCCGCGCCCCGCGCTGCCGTACCCGACCAGGCCCACCCGCAGCGCGCTCACCCGCCCCACCCTGCCACCGGGACGGCGCGGGTGCTCCTACGCTGGAGCCGTGGACGTCGAGCACGTGGGGTTCTGCCCGGAGCCGGTCGACTACCGGGAGGCCTGGGAGCTGCAGCGCTCGGTGCACGCCGACGTCGTGGCCGGGCGCCGGCCCGACACCGTCCTGCTGCTCGAGCACCCCCCGACGTACACGGCGGGCAAGCGCACGAGCGCGCACGAGCGCCCGGTCGACGGGACGCCGGTGGTCGACGTCGACCGCGGCGGGAAGATCACCTGGCACGGGCCGGGGCAGCTGGTCGGCTACCCGATCGTGCGCCTGCCCGACCCCGTCGACGTCGTGCGCTACGTCCGCCGGCTCGAGGACGTGCTGCTGGCCGTGTGCGCCGACCTGGGCGTGGACGCCGGCCGGGTGGAGGGCCGCAGCGGCGTCTGGGCGCCCGCAGACCCGCCCGGGCTCGGCGCGCGCCCCGAGCGCAAGGTCGCCGCGATCGGCATCCGGGTCGCGCAGGGCGTGACGATGCACGGCTTCGCCCTCAACTGCGACTGCGACCTGGGCGCCTTCGGCGGCATCGTGCCGTGCGGCATCCCCGACGCCGGGGTGACCTCGCTCAGCGCCGAGCTGGGCCGCGCGGTGACCGTCGCCGAGGCGCTGCCGATCGTCGAGCGCCACCTGGCGCTGCTGGAGGCGACCGCCGCGGCGTGAGCCTCAGGGCCCCGCGGCGGGAGCGCCGCCCAGCGGCAGCCGCAGGGCGGGGTCGGTGGCGATGCTCCGCTGCTGCTCGGCGCTGAGGCCGTCGTCCTCCACGCCCAGGCCGCCGAGGTTGCGGAGCAGGACGACCTCGCCCGCCGGTCCCACCAGCTGGGTCTGGCGCCACCGCGGCTGCGAGCCGGGGCCCTGCGGGTCGGGCGGCTCGGTGGTGGTCGTCAGGCGCGAGCCGTCCGGAAGCGCCTCGGTGGAGCACTCGGCGTAGGCGGCGACCGCTGCCGGGGCGGCGCAGTCGACGAGCTCGGGCTCCACGTGGGCCGGCGCCGGTGCGCCCGGCGCGGCGACGGGCGCGGGCCCGGGCGCCTGGGTGACGAAGACGACGTCGACGACGTGCCCCGCCGGGGTGCGCACGGGCAGCACCGTGCTCCAGGAGTGGTCGTACCGCTCGCTGTCGGCGAAGACGGCGACCGGCGCGTCGGGCAGGGCGCCGGCGGCCTCCAGGGCGCGCTGGAGGCGGGCGCTCAGCTCCTCGCCCTGGGCGACGAGCTCCTCGGGCTCGAGGGCCCGGGCCTCCGGCGCCGGCGCGTCCGACGGCGACGCGG
>NZ_JBZYWI010000188.1:0-5031 GCF_058932755.1 Quadrisphaera sp. DVD1 | reverse complement strand
GACGCCGCGCTGGGCACCGCCGTCCCGGTGCTCCAGGCCGACGCTGCGGCGCTGCCCCTCGCGGACGGCTGCGTCGACGTGGCCTTCTCCGCGTACGGGGCGCTCCCCTTCGTCGCGGACGCCGGCGCGGTGCTCGCCGAGGTGGCGCGGGTGCTGCGCCCCGGCGGCGCGTGGGTGTGCTCCTTCACCCACCCGGTGCGCTGGGCCTTCCCCGACGACCCGGGGCCGGCGGGGCTGACCGCCGAGCGCTCCTACTTCGACCGCACGCCCTACGCCGAGCGCGACGGGGACGGCCGGCTGCTCTACGCCGAGCACCACCGCACGCTCGGGGACTGGGTGCGCCTCGTGGTCGGCGCCGGGATGGAGCTGCGCGACCTCGTGGAGCCGGAGTGGTCCGGCCCGCAGCAGCCCACCTGGGGCGGCTGGAGCGCGCTGCGCGGGCGGCTGCTGCCCGGCACCGCCGTGCTCGTCTGCCGCCGGCGCTGAGGGCCGGCGCCCGTCGTCGGCGGCGGGGTCACACCCCGGTGGGGACCTCGTCGCCGGCGACCACGCGGTCGCGCCCCTGCGCCTTGGCGCGGTAGAGCCGGGCGTCGGCGGTGGCCATCAGCGCCGCGGGGTCGCCGTGCGCGGGGGACGCCGTGGCGGCGCCGATGCTGGCGCTGAGGCGCGCCACGGCCGAGCCGGCCGGCGCCGCGGCCCTGTGCAGGCGCAGCTCCGCCAGCACCCGCTCGGCGACCTCGAGGGCGCCCGCCGCGCCGGTCCCCGGCAGGAGCAGGACGAACTCGTCACCGCCGTAGCGCGCCACCGCGTCCGACGCGCGGTGGGTGGCGGCGGTGAGGACCTCGGCGACCAGGCGCAGCACGTCGTCACCGCCCGCGTGCCCGTGCCCGTCGTTGACCTGCTTGAAGCGGTCCACGTCGACGATGACCAGGGACAGCGGCAGCGACTCCCGAGCGCAGCGCCGCCACTCGCGGTGCAGGAGCTCCGACAGCCCGCGCCGGTTGGCCACGCCGGTCAGGCCGTCCTCGCCGGCCAGGCGGGCGACGGCCTCCTGCTGCGCGAACAGCAGGCGCTCCCCCGTCCCGGTGCGGTGCACCGCCGCGAGCCCGACGAGGTTGAGCACCCCGAGCAGCACGAGCAGGTGCACGAGGTCGGCTCCGGTCGTGGCGCCCTGGTGCACCAGGGCGACGACGCCGCCGACCGACCACGCGAGGGCCAGTCCGGCGCTCTGGACGACGGGGAGCATGGCGTGCAGGTAGATCACGGCCGCCGTGACGACGACCAGCACACCGGCCCGCCGGGCCGACTCGGGCGCGTAGGCCAGTTCGGCGACCACGACCGAGCCGTAGAGGCCGATGGCCACGAGCAGGGCGCGGCTGAGCCGGTCGTAGCTGCGCGTGCGCCGGGCCAGCACGACGAGGGCCAGGGCGAGCACCACGAGGACGACGTTGTTGGCGGCCTCGACCGCGAGCGCGCCGCCGGGGCCGAGCCGCACCGCGCTGGCCGCGGCCGAGTAGCTGTTGTAGGCGACGACCGCGCCCGCGGCGACGGTGGCGTCGCGGCGCAGCCCGGGCAGCTGCTGGTCGCGGAAGCGCTCCTCGAGGGCGGGGTCGACCAGGCGCGCCGTCCACCGCGTCACGGCCGGCGGCGGGCCGCCCGGGCCCTCCGCCGGCTCCGGGTCGTGCACCGGGACCGCCACCCCCACCACGTCGGCCGATGGCCGGGCTCCCTTGAGCGCCCGGCCGCGGGTCAGTGGCCGGCCTCGTGCCAGGAGGCGCCCGCGCCGACCGAGACCTCCAGCGGCACCGACAGCTGCGCGGCGGCCCCCATCTGCTCGCGCAGGAGGGCCTCGACCGCCTCGGCCTCGCCGGCCGCCACCTCCACGACGAGCTCGTCGTGCACCTGGAGCAGGACCCGCGAGGCCAGCTCCTGCTCGCGCAGCGCGCGGTCGACCCCGAGCATCGCGACCTTGATCACGTCGGCGGCGGACCCCTGGATCGGCGCGTTGAGCGCCATCCGCTCGGCGATGTCCCGGCGCTGGCGGTTGTCGCTGGTGAGGTCGGGCAGGTAGCGGCGCCGTCCCAGGATCGTCTCGGTCCAGCCGGTGCGCCGGGCCTCCTCGACGACGCCGTGGAGGTAGTCGCGCACGCCGCCGAAGCGCGCGAAGTAGTCCTGCATCAGCCCGCGCGCCTCCTCGAAGGAGATGTTGAGCTGGCGGGAGAGGCCGAACTCCGACAGCCCGTAGGCCAGGCCGTAGGACATCGCCTTGATCCTCGCCCGCATCTCCGGAGTCACCTCCTCCGGCGGCACCCCGAAGACGCGGGAGCCGACGAAGCGGTGGAGGTCCTCGCCGGAGCGGAAGGCCTCGATGAGCCCCTCGTCCCCGGACAGGTGCGCCATGATCCGCATCTCGATCTGGCTGTAGTCGGCGGTGAGGAGCCGCTCGTAGCCGGGGCCGACGACGAACGCCTCGCGGATGCGGCGGCCCTCGGCGGTGCGGATGGGGATGTTCTGCAGGTTCGGGTCGGTGGAGGACAGCCGGCCCGTGGCGGCGATCGTCTGCTGGTAGGTGGTGTGGATGCGCCCGTCGTCGGCGACGGTCTTGAGCAGCCCCTCGACGGTCTGGCGCAGCCGGCTGGCGTCGCGGTGGCGCAGCAGGTGCTCGAGGAACGGGTGCGGGTTGCGGACGTTGAGCTCGGCCAGCGCGTCGGCGTCCGTGGTCCAGCCGGTCTTGGTCTTCTTGGTCTTGGGCATCCCCAGCTGCTCGAAGAGCACCACCTGCAGCTGCTTGGGCGAGCCGAGGTTGATCTCCTGGCCGCCGATGGCGGCGTAGGCCTCCTCCGCGGCGGAGGCGACGGCGGCGGCGAACTCGGCCTCCAGCGCCTCCAGGCGGTCGACGTCGACGGCGATCCCGACGTCCTCCATGCCGGCGAGCACGCCGACCAGCGGCAGCTCGAGCTCGCGCATCAGCCGCTCGCCGCCGCGCTCGCGCACCTGCTCGGCCAGCACGCCGGAGAGCTCCAGGACGGCGGCCGCGCGCACGCAGGCCAGCTCGCCCTCGTCGGGGGCGCCGTCGCCCTCGCCGGTGTCGAGCGTCAGCTGCCCGGAGTCGGCGACCGGCGAGGCGCCCTCGGCGCGCAGCTCGCGCTGCAGGTGGCGCACGGCCAGGTCGGCGAGGTCGTAGCTGCGCTGGTCGGGCTGGCAGAGGTACGCGGCCAGGGCGGTGTCGTCGGCCAGCCCGGCCAGGGGCAGGCCGCGCCCGGCCAGGGCGTGCATCGGGCCCTTGGCGTCGTGCATGACCTTCGGGGCCGCGGGGTCGGCGAGCCAGGCGGCCAGCGCCTGCTCGGCCTCGGGCGCGACCTCGCGCAGGTCGAGCCAGGCGGCGGAGCCGTCCCCGGCGGCCAGGGCCAGGCCCCAGGCGTCGCCGCGGCCCTCGCCCCAGCGGCCCAGCACCGAGACGCCGCACGGCTGGCCGCCGCCCGCGTGCGCCGCCAGCCACGCGGCCACGTCCTCGCCCTCGGGGCGGTCGGCGGTGAGGGTGAAGCCGCCCTCGGCGGACGGCTCGTCGGCGGAGAGGGTGGCGAACAGGCGGTCGCGCAGCACCCGGAACTCCAGGCCGTCGAAGACCCGGTGCACCTCCTCGCGGTCCCACGGCTGGACGGCGAGGTCGTCGACGGTCAGCGGCAGCTCGAGGTCGGTGACGAGGGCGTTGAGCCGGCGGTTGCGCAGCACCTGGTCGAGGTGGTCGCGCAGGCTCTGCCCCGCCTTGCCGGTCAGCTGGTCGGCCGCTGCCACGAGGCCGGTGAGGTCGCCGTGGGCGGCGAGCCACTTGGCGGCGGTCTTGGGGCCGACCCCCGGCACGCCCGGCAGGTTGTCGCTGCTCTCCCCCACCAGCGCCGCCAGGTCGGAGTAGCGCTCGGGGCGCACCCCGTAGCGCTCCTCGATGGCGTCGGGGGTCATCCGGGCGAGGTCGCTGACGCCCTTGCGGGGGTAGAGCACGGTGACCTGGTCGTCGACGAGCTGGAACGCGTCGCGGTCGCCGGTGCAGACGAGCACGTCCAGCCCCTGCGCGCGGGCCTGGGAGGTGACGGTGGCGATGACGTCGTCGGCCTCGTAGCCCTCCTTGGTCAGCACCGGCACGCGCAGCGCGGCGAGCACCTCGCGGATGAGCTCGACCTGGCCGCTGAACTCGGTCGGGGTGGCCGCCCGGCCGGCCTTGTACTCGGCGTACTCCTCGGTGCGGAACGTGCGCTTGGAGACGTCGAAGGCGACCACGAGGTGCGTGGGCGCCTCGTCGCGCAGGACGTTGATGAGCATCGACGTGAAGCCGTACACGGCGTTCGTGACCTGGCCGGTGGAGGTGGAGAAGTTCTCCACCGGCAGGGCGAAGAAGGCCCGGTAGGCCAGGGAGTGGCCGTCCACGAGGAGCAGGCGCGGCCGCTGCCCGACGGGGCTGCCGGCCGGCGCGGGCGGCGTCAGGGCTGGCGCCGAGGAGGGCGTCGAGGAGGGCGCGGAGGAGGGTGCGGAGGCCGGCGCGGTGCTCACACCTGCCAGCCTAGGGCGCATGGACGACACCTCTGCTGGTCCCGGCCCCGCGCACCCGGTGCTGGCCACCGCGGGCACGCTCATCGAGCGGATGGGCATCGAGCTCGTCTCGACCGACCCGCAGCGCCTCGTCGCGACCATGCCGGTGGACGGCAACACCCAGCCCCACGGGCTGCTGCACGGGGGCGCCTCGGTGGTCCTCGCCGAGACCCTCGGCTCGATCGGGGCGGCGCTGTCGGCCGGGCCCGGCCGCGTCGCCCTGGGGGTCGACGTCAACGCCACCCACCACCGGGCGGTGCGCTCGGGGACCGGCGCGGTGGTCACCGGCACGGCCGTCCCGCTCCACCTGGGGCGCACCACGGCCAGCTACGAGGTCGTCGTCACCGATCCGGACGGGCGCCGGGTGTGCACCGCCCGGATCACCTGCCAGCTGCGGGACGCCCCCGGCCGCTGACCGCCGGCACGGGAGCCGGGGCCGGCGCGGAG
>NZ_JBZYWI010000187.1:0-5065 GCF_058932755.1 Quadrisphaera sp. DVD1 | reverse complement strand
GATGGCCGCGCACGGCCCGCTGTGCGCCGGGATCGACCCGCACGCGCCGCTGATGGCGGCGTGGGGCCTGAGCGACGACCCCGCCGGCCTGGAGCGCTTCGCCCGCACCGCCGTCGAGGCCCTGGCGGGGGTGGTGGCCGCGGTGAAGCCGCAGGCCGCGTTCTTCGAGCGGCACGGCTCGGCCGGCGTCGCGGTGCTCGAGCGCGTGGTCTCGGACTGCCGCGACGCCGGGCTGCTCTGCGTCGTGGACGCCAAGCGCGGTGACATCGGCTCGACGATGGGCGCCTACGCCGACGCGTTCGCCGGCGACGGCTCGCCGCTGGCCGGGGACGCCGTCACGGCCTCGCCCTACCTGGGGTTCGCCTCGCTGGACCCGCTGCTCGACCTCGCCGAGGCCACCGGGCGGGGGGTCTTCGTCCTGGCGCTGACCTCCAACCCCGAGGGCGCGGGCGTGCAGCACGCCCTCGCCCCCAGCGGGCGCGCCGTCGCAGCGGAGGTCGCCGCGGCCGCCGCGGCCCGCAACGCTCCCGCCCGCGCGCAGGGCGCGCCGCTGGGGTCCGTGGGCCTCGTCGTCGGCGCCACGACCGGCGACGCGGTGCACCGGCTCGGCGTCGACCTGGCCGCCGTGCACGGGCCCCTGCTGGCCCCGGGCATCGGCGCGCAGGGCGCCACCGCCGCCGACCTGCGGCGCGTCTTCGGCGCGGCCACCGGCGCCGTCCTGGCCTCCTCCAGCCGCGAGGTGCTGGGGGCCGGCCCCTCCCGCGCGGCGCTGGCCGACGCGGCGCGGCGCACCGCCGACGCCTGTCGCGCCGCGCTCGGCTGACCCGCCCGGACCTGCCGCGGCCCACCCCGGCGTTGCCCCGGGGCACCGCGCTCGCTAGGTTCGCCGGAACTCCCTGCTCACGACCGACACCCGAGGTGACCCCCGTGCCGCTCCCCGATCTGACCCCTGAGCAGCGTTCCGCGGCGCTGGAGAAGGCCGCCGCCGCCCGGCGGGAGCGGGCCGAGATCAAGAACAAGCTCAAGTACTCGCAGGGCTCCCTCGGCGACGTCATCCGCGAGGGCCAGCAGAACGACGTCGTGGGCAAGATGAAGGTCAGCGCGCTGCTCGAGTCGCTGCCGGGAGTCGGCAAGGTGCGCGCCGCGAAGGTCATGGAGGAGATCGGCATCTCCGAGACCCGGCGCGTGCGCGGCCTGGGCGCGAACCAGATCACCGCGCTCGTCGAGCGCTTCGACCGCTGAGCACCGCCCCGCCCCCGACGCCTCCGACGTCCTCCACCCCGCTGATGCCCTCGGCCCCCGAGCCGGTGGTCCCCGCCCGGCTGACCGTCCTCGCCGGCCCCACGGCGGTCGGCAAGGGCACGGTCGCCGCCGACGTGCGCCGCCGCTACCCCGACGTCTGGCTCTCCGTCTCCGCGACCACCCGCGCCCCCCGGCCCGGCGAGGTGGACGGCGTCCACTACCGCTTCGTCAGCGAGGCCGACTTCGACGCCCTGGTCGAGCAGGGGCAGATGCTCGAGTGGGCCGTCGTCCACGGCCGCCACCGCTACGGCACCCCGCGCGGCCCCGTCGACGAGGCGCTGGCCCAGGGCCGGCCCGCGCTGCTGGAGATCGACCTGCAGGGCGCCCGCCAGGTGCGTCAGGTGATGCCGGAGGCGCGGTTCGTCTTCCTGGCCCCGCCGAGCTGGGCGGAGCTGGAGCGCCGGCTCGTCGGCCGGGGCACCGAGGGACCGGCCGAGCGGGAGCGCCGGCTGGCCACCGCACGGGTGGAGCTGGCGGCCGAGGAGGAGTTCGACGTGACCATCGTCAACGACGACGTCACGCGGGCCACCGACGAACTTGTATCATCGATGGGTCTGGGCCCTCTGCGCGCATGAGGCCGCTCGCCGGGAGCGCCGCCGAACACGGTGGCGCACCGGTGCTCCGAACGGCGGCGCGAGCGCGACCGGCCCACCCCGACAGCTCTGGAGGAGCCTGCTCATGTCCGGTACCGCGGCTGCACCCGAGGGCATCACCAACCCGCCCATCGACGACCTGCTCGAGGCCGCTGACGGCTCGAAGTACGGCCTGGTGATCTACGCCGCCAAGCGCGCGCGCCAGATCAACGCCTACTACGCCCAGCTCGGCGAGGGCCTGCTGGAGTACGTCGGCCCGCTCGTGGAGACCCACGTGCAGGAGAAGCCGCTGTCGGTGGCGCTGCGCGAGATCGACGCGGGCCTGCTCACGGTGCGCCCCTCGACCCCCGAGGACGACGCGACCCCGGTCGCCGTCGACACCACCTTCTCGGCCGGCTTCGCCACCGACTTCGGCGACGTGCCCACCGCGTCGGTCGCCGACGACGGCTCCGCCGCGGCCGACACCCACTGAGCCCGACGCCGGCCCCCGCGCGCTCGGCCGTGGCGCCCCCCTCGGTGGTCCTCGGCGTCGCCGGGGGCATCGCCGCCTACAAGGCGTGCGGCCTGCTGCGGCTGCTCACCGAGGGCGGCGCCAAGGTGCGCGTGGTGCCCACGGCCGCGGCCCTGCAGTTCGTCGGTGAGGCCACCTGGGCGGCGCTGTCCGGGCAGCCGGTGGCCACCGACGTGTGGACCGACGTCCACGAGGTGCCGCACGTGCGGCTGGGCCGCGAGGCCGACCTCGTCGTCGTCGCGCCGGCCACGGCCGACCTGCTCGCGCGCGCGGCGGCCGGCCTGGCCTCGGACCTGCTGACCTCCACCCTGCTCACCGCCCGGTGCCCGGTGCTCATGGCGCCGGCGATGCACACCGAGATGTGGGAGCACCCGGCCACCCGCGCCAACGTGGCCCTCCTGCGCTCGCGCGGCGTCGTCGTCCTCGAGCCCGCCAGCGGCCGCCTCACCGGCGCCGACACGGGCCCCGGGCGCCTGCCCGAGCCGGAGGCGATCCACGCCGCGGCGCTGCGCCTCCTGGCCGGGACGGCACCGGACCTCGCCGGCCGCCACGTCGTCGTCTCCGCCGGCGGCACCCGCGAGCCGCTGGACCCGGTGCGCTTCCTCGGCAACGCCTCCAGCGGCCGGCAGGGGTACGCCCTGGCGGCCACGGCCGCCGCCCGCGGCGCGCGCGTGACGCTCGTGGCGGCGCACACCGAGGTGCCCGACCCCGCCGGGGTCGAGCTGGTCCGGGTGGGCACGGCGCGCGAGCTGCGCGAGGCCGTGCTGGCCGCCGCGGCGGACGCCGCCGCCGTCGTCATGGCCGCGGCCGTGGCCGACTTCCGGCCCGCGCAGGTGGCCACCACCAAGATCAAGAAGGCGGACGACGGGACCTCGGCGCCGACCGTGGAGCTCGTGCGCAACCCCGACGTCCTCGCCGACCTCGTCGCCGCCCGGCGGGCCGGCGTCCTGCCCGCGGGCCTGGTGCTGGCCGGCTTCGCCGCCGAGACCGGCGACGCGGGCGCCACCGTGCTCGAGCACGGCCGCGCCAAGCTCGTCCGCAAGGGCGCCGACCTGCTCGTCGTCAACGAGGTCGGGGGCGGGCGCGGGTTCGGCTCCACCGACAACAGCGTGGTGATCCTCCGGGGCGGGGCGGCGCCCGCCGAGACGGCGGTCGGACCGGCGCCCAAGGAGGTCGTCGCCGACGCCGTGTGGGACGCCGTCCGGGACCTCTGGGGGCCCGGCTAAGGTGGTCCGTCCGCTCCACGAAGCCGTACCAGGGAGAGCTGTGACCACGTCGGACCTGCGCCTGTTCACCTCCGAGTCGGTCACCGAGGGCCACCCCGACAAGATCTGCGACCAGATCAGCGACGGGATCCTCGACGCCCTGCTCGACCAGGACCCCACCAGCCGCGTCGCCGTGGAGACCATGGTCACCACCGGGCTCGTGCACGTGGCCGGGGAGGTCACCACCAAGGGCTACGTCGAGATCCCCCGGATCGTGCGCGACACCATCCTGCGGATCGGCTACGACTCCTCCGCCAAGGGCTTCGACGGGCACTCGTGCGGCGTCGAGGTCTCCATCGGCGCGCAGTCCGCCGACATCGCCGCGGGCGTGGACAAGGCCTACGAGGCCCGCCACGACGCCGGCGACACCGACCCGCTGGACTGGCAGGGCGCCGGCGACCAGGGCCTGATGTTCGGCTACGCCAGCGACGACACCGCCGAGTACATGCCGCTGCCGATCCACCTCGCGCACCGCCTGTCCGAGCGGCTGTCCGCCGTGCGCAAGGAGGGGCTGCTGCCGCACCTGCGCCCCGACGGCAAGACGCAGGTCACCATCGGCTACGACGGTGACCGGGCCGTCAGCGTCGACACCGTGGTGATCTCCACCCAGCACGCGCCCGAGACCACGCTGGCCCAACTGGAGGCCGAGGTCGCCGAGCACGTGGTCACCCCGGTGATCGCCGCGGCCGGCCTGGACACCTCCGGCACCCGCCTGCTCGTCAACCCCAGCGGGCGCTTCGAGGTCGGTGGCCCGATGGGCGACGCCGGCCTGACCGGGCGCAAGATCATCGTCGACACCTACGGCGGCATGGCCCGCCACGGCGGTGGCGCCTTCTCCGGCAAGGACCCGTCGAAGGTCGACCGCTCCGCCGCCTACGCGATGCGCTGGGTCGCCAAGAACGTCGTCGCCGCGGGGCTGGCCCGCCGCTGCGAGGTGCAGGTGGCCTACGCCATCGGCGCCGCCCACCCGGTGGGGCTGTACGTGGAGACCTTCGGCACCGAGCAGGTCGACCCGGCGCGCCTGACCCGGGCGATCCGCGAGGTCTTCGACCTGCGCCCGGCGGCGATCGTGCGCGACCTGGACCTGCTGCGCCCGATCTACGCCCCCACGGCCGCCTACGGCCACTTCGGCCGCGCCCTGCCCGGCTTCACGTGGGAGCGCACCGACCGCGCCGAGGCCCTGCGCTCCGCCGTCGGCGCCTGACCGAGCGGCGCGAGCCGCCGCACCTCTCCCCGGCCTCGTGAGCGCGGGGCGCCCCTGTGCTCACGAGACGGGCACAGGGGCGCCCCGCGCGCATCCGGGACGGGTGCAGATCCGCCCACTGGGGCGCCGTCGGTGGCGTCTGGTGTCATGGCGGGCATGAGGACGCCGGAGGTGCCGCAGGTCGCCGCGC
>NZ_JBZYWI010000186.1:0-5144 GCF_058932755.1 Quadrisphaera sp. DVD1 | reverse complement strand
GCGCGCTGCCGAGGTCCGCGAGCAGGCCGCCGCCGAGCTGCGCGCGGCCCGCGCGGAGGCCGAGGCGATCCGGCGAGCGGCAGAGGCCGCCGCGCACCGGCTGAGCGCGCACGTGCACGTGCGGGCCAAGGACGTGCTCAGCGCGGCGTGGGCCCACGCCGAGGGCCTGCGCCGGACCGGCGCCCAGGAGCTGGAGGCCGCGCGCCGGGAGGCCGGCGCGACCCGGCAGGAGGCGCAGGGCCTGGTGGAGCGGGTGCACCTCGACGTCGACCGGCTGCGCCGCCGCCACGAGCGCATCGTCACCGACCTGCGCGAGCTCGCCGACGCGGCCCAGGCGATCCCCGAGCCGCGCCGGGGGGTCAGCCCCGCAGCGCGGGGATGACCTCGGTCTCGAACAGCTCCAGGCCCGAGGTGTCGTAGGCGGCCTCGGAGAAGTACGTGATCGGGTACGTCATGCCGGCGGCGACGACCGGCCGCAGCTTCTCGACGATCTGCTCGGGCGTGCCGATGCCGGGGGAGTCGGGGGCGAAGGCGCGCGCCATCTCCGCATCGACGACGTCGGCCGGGGCCCGCGTGGCCAGCCGGGCGCGGATCTCGTCGCGGCGGGCGCGCACCTCGGCCTCGTCGCGGCCGATGACGACGTTGTAGTTGGCGCTGCGGGTGATCGCCTCGAAGTCCGTGCCGAGGTCGGCGCAGTGCCCGCGCAGCACCTCGGACTTGTGGGTGAACTCCTCGAGCGTGCCGCCGAAGTTCGTGTACGCGGCGTGCTGCGCGGCGATGCGCAGGGTCTTGCGCTCCCCGCCTCCGGCGATCCACAGCGGGATCCCGCCCTCCTGCAGCGGCAGGGGCCGGCAGACCGCGCCGTCGGTGCTGTAGTGCTCGCCGGCGAAGGTCGAGACGCCGTCGCGCCACAGCTGGCTCATGATCTCCACGCCCTCGGCGAGCATGGCGATCCGCTCCCCGGCGCGGGGGAAGCCGTAGCCGTAGGCGCGCCACTCGTGCTCGTACCAGCCGGCGCCGATGCCCATCTCGACGCGCCCGCCGGAGACGAGATCGACGGTCGCGGCGACCTTCGCGAGGTAGGCGGGGTGGCGGTAGCCCATGCACGTGCACATCTGGCCCAGCCGCACGCGCGAGGTCGAGGCCGCCAGCGCCGCCATGAGGGTCCACGCCTCGTGCGTGGCCTCCTCCGTCGGCGCCGGGACGGTGTGGAAGTGGTCGTAGACCCACACCGACTCCCACGGGCCGGCGTCGGCGCGCTGCGCGAGGCCGCGCATGGTCTCCCACTGCTGCGCGGGCGGGTCACCGACGAGGTCCAGGCGCCAGCCCTGCGGGATGAAGACGCCGAAGCGGAGGTCCGGGGTCGTGCTGGGGGTCGTGCTGGTGCTCGTGCCAGGGGTCATGGCCGGACGCTAGCGCGCCGCTCCCGCGATCCCGCCGGGCGCGCCTCGACCCCCACCTCTCGTGATCAGCGTCCGGGATGAGCCGGCGGGAGGTGGGTAGGGACCTCTGGACAGCCACGACACTGCGAGGAGGACCCATGACCAGGTTCGAGGACACCATCGAGGTCGCCGTGCCCGTGCGCACCGCGTACGACCAGTGGACCCAGTTCGAGGAGTTCCCGCACTTCATGGGCGGCGTCCAGGAGGTCGTCCAGAACGGCCCGGCGATGACCCACTGGGTCGCCGAGGTGGGGGGCGTCAAGCGCGAGTGGGACGCCGCGATCCTCGAGCAGGTGCCCGACACCAAGGTCGCCTGGGCCGCCACCACCGGCGCGACCAACGCCGGCGCCGTGCACTTCATCCCGGTCGACGCCGGCCGCACGATCGTGCGCCTCGTGCTCGAGTACGAGCCCGAGGGCCTCGTGGAGAAGGCCGGTGACGCCCTCAACCTCGTCGAGCGGCGCGTCAAGGCCGACCTCGCGAAGTTCAAGGAGTTCATCGAGGCGCGCGGCAGCGCGACCGGTGGCTACCGCGAGGGCGTGAACCCGGGCGTGGACGTCGGTGACGCGCCGGGGGTCGAGGCCGCGGCGCTGTCCCGGGGCGACAGCGGCAGCGCAGGGATCACCACGGGCGCAGCCGTCGCCGGCGCCGCGGTCCTCGCGGCCGCAGGCGTGGCCGTCGCCAAGGCGGTCAAGGGCCACGGCGACCAGGAGGAGAGCGCCCCGGTGACGCCGTCCGGCGCGATCCCGGGCGAGACCGGCAGCGCGTCCACCCCCGCGCAGTCCGTCGAGACGACGATCACCCAGCCCGCGCCCGGCACGGCCGAGCGCGCCGCGTCCCAGGGCTCCGCCGCGTCCCAGAGCTCCGCCACCCCTGGCGCGGCCGAGGAGGCCGCCGCGGTCGACGTCCCGGAGATCCCCGTGCTGGGCACGATCGACCCGGACGCCGCCAGCACCCCCGACGTCGGCACCGGCCCGACGTACGCCTCCGGCACGGGCACCGACACCCTGGCCGACGACGCCCTCCTCGACGGCGTGCGCAAGACCGACGACGCGGACGGCGGCCGCTGAGCAGCGACCGGTGACCGCCTACGAGGACACCTGCACCGCGCTCGCGGTCTGCGTGCTCGCGGACGTGCCCGTCGTCCTGTGGGGCGACCCGGGGCAGGGCAAGACGAGCGTGGTCGAGCAGCTCGCGGCCGACCTGGACCTGCACCTCGAGACGGTCATCGCCTCCATCCGGGAGCCCAGCGACTTCGCTGGGCTCCCGGTGGTCGACCCGGTCACCGGCAGCGTGTCGCTCGCCCCGCCGTCGTGGGCGCAGCGCCTGCACGACGCCACCGCGGACGGCGTCCGCGGTGGCGTGGCGTTCTACGACGAGCTGAGCACCGCTCCGCCGGCCGTGCAGGCGGCGCTGCTGCGCCCGATCCTCTCCGGCTGGGTGGGCGACCTGCGCCTGCCCGACGGGGTGCGCACCATCGCCGCGGCCAACCGCCCGGAGGTCGCCGCCGACGGCTGGGACCTCGCCCCGCCGATGGCCAACCGCTTCGCCCACCTGGCGTGGAGCCTGCCCGCGGACGTCGTGCGCGAGGGCTTCGCCGCCGGCTTCCCGCGCGTGGTGGTGCCCACCGCCGACCCCGGCGCGGTGGAGCGGGCGCTGCGCGAGGCGAAGATCCTCGTCGGGGCGTTCCTCGGCGCCCGGCCCGAGCTCGTCACGCGGATGCCGACGTCCTCGCGCGAGGTCGGCCTGGCGTTCCCGACGCCGCGCTCGTGGGAGATGGCCGCCCGCCTGCTCGCAACCGCGCGCGCGGCCGGCTGCGGCACGTCGGTCGTGGCGCTGCTCGTCGGCGGCACCGTGGGGATGCCCGCGGCCGCGGAGTTCCTCAGCTACGTCGAGCACCTCGACCTGCCCGACCCGGAGGAGCTGCTCGCCGACCCCGACGCGCTCGTGGTGCCGAGCCGCGGGGACGCCGTCTACGCCGTCGCCGCCGCCGTGTGGGCCGCCACGCAGGCCCAGACCACCCCGGCGCGGTGGGTGGCGTGCGGCAGCGTGCTCGCACGGATCGCCGACGCCGGCAGCGCCGACGTCGCGTACTCCTTCGGACGGCGATGGGCGGCGGCCCGCCCGACCGGGACGCTGCCCGCCCCGGCGACCATGACCTCGCTGCTGCCGATCCTCACCGAGCTGGACCTGCTGCCGCAGTGAGCCGGCCCGCCGACGACCGCGCTGACGACCGCGCCGACGACCGCGCTGCGGCCCTGCGCCTGGCCGCCGGGCGCGCCCGGGCGGCCGAGACGATGCCGTACCTGGCCACGGCGCTGTTCGCCATGACGCCGCTGGTGCGCCCGGGCATCGCCACGACCGCGGTCGACCGGCGCTGGCGGCTCTACTGGGACCCGGCGTTCGTGCTGTCCCTGACCGTGACCGGGTGCGCGGCCGTGTGGCTGCACGAGGTCGGGCACCTGCTGCGCGAGCACGCCGACCGCTGGAGCGCCCTGGCCGAGCCCGCCGACCAGGCCGTGCGCTGGAACCGCGCCGGCGACGCGGCGATCAACGCCGACCTGCGCACGGCCGGCGTCGAGCTGCCCGTCGCGGGGGCCTGGTACCCCGAGCGGATCACCGGCGCCGAGCCGGGGATGACCACCGAGCAGCTGTACCGGCTGCTCCCGCCCGACGAGGACGGCGGGCCAGGAGCCGACGGGCTCGACTGCGGCTCGGGCGCCGCGGGCCCGGCGCGGGCCTGGGACGAGCACGGCGAGGACGACGGCAGCGTCGACGCCGGGCGTGCCGTGCTGCTGCGCGAGCAGGTCGCCCGGGCGGTGCGCGAGGAGGTGTCCCGGGGCCGCGTGCCGGCGGGCTGGCAGCGCTGGGCCGACCGCGTGCTGGACCCCCAGGTGGACTGGCGCGAGGAGCTCGCCAGCGTCGTGCGCCGCACCGCCGCGACCGTCGCCGGGCTGCGCGACCACACCTACTCCCGCCCGTCGCGGCGCTCGTCCGCGGTGCCGGGGGTGGTGCTGCCGGCGATGCGCCAGCCCCGCCCGCCGGTCGTGCGGGTCGTCGTCGACACGAGCGGCTCGATGGACGAGCCGATGCTGGCCCAGTGCCTGGCCGAGATCGGCGCGATCTGCGACCGGGTCGCCCGCAGCCGCGGCAGCGTGGAGGTGATCGCCTGCGACGCCTCCGCGGCCGAGGTGCAGGCCGTCCGCAGCGCTGCCGCCGTCACGCTCGTCGGGGGCGGCGGCACGGACCTGCGCGCCGGCCTGGAGGCCGCGGCGGCGCGGCGGCCGAGCGCCGACCTCGTGGTGACGCTCACCGACGGGCAGACCCCGTGGCCGCCGTCCCCGCCGGAGCCCAGCCCGCGCGCCCGCTACGTCACGGTGCTCGTGGCGGGGGCGCGGGGAGCCGCGCCCGTGCCGGCGTGGATGCACGCGATCGTCCTCGACCCGGCGGCGCTGCGCCGCTGAGGCTCAGGCGCGCAGGGCGGCCAGCCCGCGCAGCACGGCCAGGGCGGGGCGGGAGGCCTCCTCGACGGCCTCCATCACCTCGGCCTCGGGAGCGCTCACGCCCGCGCGCCAGTAGGCGACCGCCCGCTCCGGCTCGATCAGCACGGCGCCGTCCCCCGCCCCGAGGACGTAGCGGGCCAGGGCGGCGTGGGCGGGGGAGTCGCCGGTGCGCACCCCGGTTGCGCGCAGCCGGTCGGCC
>NZ_JBZYWI010000185.1:0-5156 GCF_058932755.1 Quadrisphaera sp. DVD1 | reverse complement strand
AGCCGGTCGCCGGGGACGCCGCGGACGCCGGGAGCGCCGGCTCCGCGGGGGGCGCGGACGACGAGGGCGCCGGTTCCCCCCGGTAGCGTTGGCGACATGTCCGCCACTCCCGCCCCGGTAGCGACCCGGCCGCGTCCCTTCGGGGCGGTCCTGACGGCGATGGCGACGCCCTTCACCGCCGACGGCGAGCTCGACCTCGACGCCGCGCAGGCCCTGGCCGCGCACCTCGTCGACGCCGGCAACGACGGCCTCGTCGTCGCGGGCACGACGGGGGAGTCCCCGACCCTGGCCGAGCGCGAGCACGACGCGCTGCTGGCCGCGATCGTCGAGGCGGTGGGAGACCGCGCCGTGGTCGTGGCCGGCTGCGGCAACAACGACACCGCGCACACCCTGGCCCGAGCCCGCGCGGCCGAGGCGACCGGCGTGTCCGGCCTGCTCGTGGTGAGCCCGTACTACAACAAGCCCCCGCAGGAGGGCCTGCGCCGGCACTTCACGGCCGTCGCCGACGCCACCGGCCTGCCCGTGATGCTCTACGACATCCCCGGCCGCACCGCGGTGGCGATCGAGACCGACACGCTGCTGCGCCTGGCCGAGCACCCGCGGATCGTCGCGGTCAAGGACGCCAAGGCCGACCTGTTCGCCTCCTCCCTGGTGATGGCCGGCAGCGACCTCGCCTACTACTCCGGGGACGACACCCTCAACCTCGCCCACCTCGCCCAGGGCGCCGTGGGCACCGTCAGCGTCGTCGGCCACGTCGCCGCCGGGCACTACGCCCGGATGGTCGCCGCGGTCGACGCCGGAGACCTGACCACCGCACGCGCGATCCACCGCCAGCTGCTGCCGGCCGTGGTCGCGATCATGACCCGAACGCAGGGCGCCATCATGGTCAAGGCAGCGCTGCAGCTGCTCGGCGTCCTGGACAACCGCACCGTGCGCCTCCCGCTCGTGGAGGCCACCCAGCACCAGGTCGACCAGCTGCGCGTCGACCTCGAAGGAGCAGGAATCCTGTGAGCCAGTCCCACCCCGACCTCTCCCCGCCCCGCCCGCTGGAGCGCGGCACCCTGCGCATCGTCCCGCTGGGCGGTCTGGGGGAGGTGGGCCGCAACATGGCCGTCCTGGAGATCGACGGCAAGCTGCTGCTCATCGACTGCGGGGTGCTCTTCCCCGAGGACAACCAGCCCGGCGTCGACCTGATCCTCCCGGACTTCTCCTACATCGCCGACCGGCTCGACGACGTGGTCGCGCTCGTGCTCACCCACGGGCACGAGGACCACATCGGGGCGGTGCCCTTCCTGCTGCGCCTGCGCCCGGACATCCCCCTGGTCGGCTCCACGCTGACCCTGGCCTTCGTCGAGGCGAAGCTCAAGGAGCACCGGATCACGCCCTACACCCTCGCGGTGAAGGAGGGGCAGACCGAGCAGATCGGCCCGTTCAGCTGCGAGTTCGTGGCCGTCAACCACTCCATCCCCGACGCCCTGGCGGTCGCGGTCACCACGAGCGCCGGCACCGTGCTGCACACCGGCGACTTCAAGATGGACCAGCTGCCCCTCGACGGGCGGATCACCGACCTGCGCGCCTTCGGGCGCCTGGGCGAGAAGGGCGTCGACCTGTTCATGGTCGACTCCACCAACGCCGAGGTGCCGGGGTTCACGACGTCCGAGCGCGAGATCCGCCCGGCCCTGGAGCGGGTCTTCGCCACGGCGAAGCGCCGGATCATCGTCGCCAGCTTCGCCTCGCACGTCCACCGCGTGCAGCAGGTGCTCGACGTCGCCCACCAGCACGGGCGCAAGGTCGCCCTGGTGGGCCGCTCGATGGTGCGCAACATGACCGTGGCCGCCGAGCTCGGCTACCTCCACGTGCCCGACGGCGTGCTGGTGGACCTCAAGCAGCTGGAGAACACCCCCGACGCCCGCGTGGTGCTCATGTGCACCGGCTCCCAGGGCGAGCCGATGGCGGCGCTGTCGCGGATGGCCAACCGCGACCACCGGGTCGAGGTCGGCGCGGGCGACACCGTCGTGCTCGCCTCCTCGCTGATCCCGGGCAACGAGAACGCCGTCTTCCGCGTCATCAACGGCCTCATCCGCCTCGGCGCCGACGTGGTCCACTCCGGCAACGCCCGAGTGCACGTCTCGGGCCACGCCAGCGCCGGCGAGCTCCTCTACTGCTACAACATCCTCCGCCCGCGCAACGTCATGCCGGTGCACGGCGAGATCCGCCACCTGGTGGCCAACGCCGAGCTGGCGATCAAGACCGGCGTGCCGCGCGAGCGGGTCGTGATGGCCGAGGACGGCACCGTGGTGGACCTGCGCGACGGCGTCGCGAAGGTCGTCGGCGCGGTGCCCTGCGGCTACGTCTACGTCGACGGCTCCTCGGTGGGCTCGATCACCGAGGCCGACCTCAAGGACCGCCAGGTGCTCGGCGACGAGGGCTTCGTCTCGGTGTTCGTCGTCGTCGACTCCGGCACCGGCAAGCTCGTCGTCGGGCCGGAGATCCACGCCCGCGGCATCGCCGAGGAGGACGAGGTCTTCCAGAGCATCAAGCCGCGCCTGGCCGACGCCCTCGCGCAGGCCGTGAGCACCGGCCCGGTCGACACCCACCAGCTCCAGCAGGTGGTGCGCCGCATCGTCGGCCGCTGGGCCGGGACGACGCTGCGCCGCCGCCCGATGATCGTCCCGATCGTCGTCGAGGCGTAGGGCGTGCCCGACCTGGGTCACGCCCTGGAGCTCGGCGCCTTCCTGTCGCCCTCCTCGGCGGACCCGGGCGGGGCGCTGGCGCAGGCCGTGCGGGCCGACGCGCTGGGGCTGGACCTGCTCGGCGTCCAGGACCACCCCTACGCGCCGGCGCTGCTCGACTGCTGGACCTACCTCTCGGCCGTCGCGACCGCCACGGAGCGGATCCGCCTCGTTCCGGACGTGCTCAACCTGCCCCTGCGCCACCCGGCCGTCCTGGCCCGGGCTGCCACCTCGCTGGACCTGCTCTCCGGCGGCCGGGTGGAGCTCGGGCTGGGCGCCGGCGCGTTCGCCGACCCGATCGCCTCCCTCGGTGGGCCCCGGCGCACGCCGGGCGAGGCGGTGGCGGCGCTGACCGAGGCGATCGAGGTCGTCCGGGCGCTGTGGCGGCCTGGGCCCCCCGTCACCCTGGACGGCGTCCACCACCGGCTGGAGGGTGCGCGCCCCGGCCCGCCGCCGGCCCACCCGATCGGGATCTGGCTCGGCGCCTACGGGCCACGGATGCTGGCGCTGACCGGGCGGGTCGCGGACGCGTGGCTGCCCACGGTCGGCTACATCGAGCTCGACGCCCTGACGGCGGCGAACCAGCGCATCGACGACGCGGCCGCGGCCGCCGGTCGCGAGCCGGCGGACGTGCGGCGGGTCCTCAACGTCTCCGGGCGCTTCACCCGCACCGGCAGCGGGTTCCTCACCGGCCCACCGGCGGTGTGGGCGGAGCAGCTGGTCGAGCTGGTGCTGGGGGAGGGGTTCAGCGGCTTCCTGCTCGGGCCGGGCGACGACGTCGAGGGCGACCTCAGCCGCTTCGCCGCCGAGGTGGCCCCCGCGGTGCGCGAGGCGGTGGCCGCCGCGCGCGCCGTCGTCCCGCCGTCCGCCTCCCCGCACGTGCCGGAGGGCGCGCGCGTGGTCCTGCCGGCCCCGGGCAGCCCGGCCGCGCTGGACGCCGACGCCACCGACACGCCCGTCGCCGCCGGCGCCGTGCGCGCCCAGCGCGAGGACGGCGTCCTGGCCGAGGGCCTCGCCGCCCGCTCCACGCTGCTGGCCGTGCACGAGCACCTGCGCAGCGAGCTGGCGCAGATCCAGGACGCCGTCGAGCAGGTCGCGGCCGGCCACCGCGACCCGGCCCTGGCCCGGTCGATGATCAACGCGCTCGCCGTGCGCCAGAACGACTGGACGCTCGGGGCGTTCTGCGCCTCGTACTGCCGGGTGGTCACCGGGCACCACACGATCGAGGACGTCGACTGGTTCCCGCGGCTGCGCCAGGCCCATCCGCACCTGGACCCGGTGATCGACCGGCTCGAGGGCCAGCACCACGACATCGCGGCCCTGCTCACCGGGCTGGACGACGCGCTCGTGGCCATGGTCGCCGCACCGCCGGGACCGCAGGTGCTGGCCGGCGTCCGCGCGGCGCTGGAGGCGCTGGCGGAGGCGCTGCTGGCGCACCTGGCCGAGGAGGAGGAGGCCCTCCTGCCCGCGGTGGTCCGCACGCCCGGGCTGGCCTGAGGCGGCCCCTCGCGGGCCCCCCGGGGCGGTTCGCCCCGGCGTGGGACTGATGTGAACAGTGTGACTGCGCGATAGCCTGCCGACATGGCGACGCGCACCACGACGCGGAAGACGTCGAGCACCCGGCGCGCACCCGCCCGGTCCTCCCGGCGTCCTGCAGGACGCAGCACACGACCGGAGCCCGCGGTCATGCCGCTGCCGGTGCGTGCGGTACGAGGAGCGTGGATGGGAGCAGCGCACATGGTCGGCGGCACCGCTCGACGGCTGCGCGAGGACGGCGGCACGGACCTGGACCCGGACGTGCGCCGCGACGGCCTGGGCCTGGCCCTGGTGGCCGCCGCCGTGGTCGTGGCGGCCCGGGAGTGGTGGGGCCTCAGCGGCGGCTTCGGGAACCTCGTCCACGCCGTGGCGGCCGGGACGACGGGCCGGGTGGCCCTGGTCCTCCCGCTGATCCTCGCGGTCGTGGCGGTGCGCCTGCTGCGCCGCCCGGACAGCGCCCAGGCCAACCACCGCGTGACGATCGGCATGGCCGTGCTCGCCGTCGCGGTGACCGGCCTGGTGCACCTGGCCGCCGGCACCCCGAACCCGGTCACCGACGGCGCCGAGCCGGTGCGCCAGGCCGGCGGCATCCTCGGCTACCTCGTGGCCTCGCCGCTCGCCGCGGGCACCGGCACCTGGGTGGCCGCGGTGCTGCTGAGCCTGCTGGCCCTCTTCGGCGTCCTCGTCACCACCGCGACGCCGGTGCACGCCATCCCCTCCCGGCTGCGCGGGCTCTACCGCGCGCTGACCGGCCAGAGCGACGTCATCGACCTCGACGCCGCCGACGCGGAGGCCGACGACAGCGCCGAGCGGCGCGCCCTGCGGGCCCGTCGCCGAGGCGCGCACCCCGACGGCGAGCCGCGCAGCGGCGACGAGGCGTACGAGAGC
>NZ_JBZYWI010000184.1:0-5332 GCF_058932755.1 Quadrisphaera sp. DVD1 | reverse complement strand
CCGTTCGCCGTGCGGGTCGCCGGGGCGTGGTCGTGGCGGCTGCTCGTCATCGCCGGCGCCGTGGCCCTCCTCGGCTACGTGCTGGGCTACTTCCACGAGCTGCTGGTGCCGCTGCTCATCGCGGTCCTGCTCTCCGCGCTGCTGTCCCCGCTCGTGAACTTCCTCGACCGCCACGGCTGGCCGCGGGTGCTGGCGGTCCTGGCCGTGCTCCTGGCCACGATCGCCATCGTCGTCGGCCTGCTCACGCTGGTCGCCACCCAGATCGCCACCGGGTTCTCCGACCTCTCCGACCAGGCCGTGACCGGCCTGGCCCAGGTGCAGGACTGGCTGCGCGACGGCCCGCTGAACGTCTCCAACTCCCAGCTCGACGGCTACCTGGACCAGGCCCGCGACGCCGCCTCCGCCAACAGCGGCCAGCTCGTCACCGGTGCGGTCACCGTCACGAGCACTGCCGCGGGGCTGTTCACCACCGGCTTCCTCGCGTTCTTCCTGACGATCTTCATGCTCTACGACGGCCGCCGGATCTTCGAGTGGGCCATCGGGCTGCTGCCGCACGCCGCCGAGGCCCCGGTCGAGGGCGCCGTGCGCCGCGGCTGGGTGACCCTGGTCGCCTACGTGCGGGCCACGGTGATCGTCGCCTGCGTCGACGCCATCGGCATCGGGATCGGCGCCGCGGTGCTGGGCATCCCGCTGGCCGTGCCGCTGGCCGTCCTGGTCTTCCTCGGCGCGTTCGTGCCGATCGTCGGCGCCCTCCTGAGCGGCGTCGTCGCCGTGCTCGTCGGCCTCGTCGCCGTCGGCCCGGTCGCGGCCCTGCTCATGCTCGGCGTGGTCCTGCTGGTCCAGCTCATCGAGAGCCACGTGCTGCAGCCGTTCCTGCTCGGGCGGGCCGTCGACGTCCACCCGGTCGCGGTGATCGTCGCCATCGCCGCCGGCATCACCCTGGCCGGCATCCCCGGCGCCCTCTTCGCGGTGCCCTTCGTGGCGGTGCTCAACACGGTGATCACCCACCTCGTGCGCGGCGACACCGGCGACGCCCAGGAGCTGCCCGACGGCGCGGCCGAGGCGCCGCTCATGCCCGACCCGGTGGACGACGACCAGGTCGGGCAGGCCGCCCGCGACTGACGGCGCCGCGGGGCTCCACCGCGGGTCTCCACCGCGGGTCTCCACCGGGCGCGCGCCCCGCGCGTCCGGTGGAACTCCGTGGACGGCTGTCGGAGGGCGCCGCTAGCGTCCCGAGCATGGCGGACGCGGTGCAGGCCCGGGGCCTGGTCAAGCGGTACGGAACGACGACGGCGCTCGGCGGCGTCGACCTGGACGTGCCCGAGGGCACGGTCCTCGCTCTGCTCGGGCCCAACGGCGCGGGCAAGACCACCACGGTGCGGATCCTCACCACGCTGCTCGAGCCCGACGAGGGCGTGGCGCGCGTGGCCGGCATCGACGTGCGCACCGACCCGCGCGAGGTCCGGCGCCGGATCGGGGTCTCGGGCCAGTACGCCGCGGTCGACGACTACCTCACCGGCTACGAGAACCTCCGGATGGTCGGGCAGCTGTACCACCTGGGCCGGCGACGGTCCAGCGAGCGGGCCCGCGAGCTGCTGGGCCTCTTCGCCCTCGACGACGCCGCCGACCGGCCGGTCAAGGGCTACTCCGGGGGCATGCGCCGTCGCCTCGACCTGGCCGGGGCGCTCGTGGCCGAGCCGCCGGTCCTCTTCCTCGACGAGCCCACCACGGGGCTCGACCCGCGCAGCCGCGCCGACATGTGGGAGCTGCTGCAGGGCATGGTCCGCAGCGGCACCACGGTGGTGCTCACCACGCAGTACCTCGAGGAGGCCGACCTCCTCGCCGACGACATCGTCGTCATCGACCACGGCCTGACGATCGCCCACGGCACCGCGGACCAGCTCAAGAACCAGGTCGGCGGCGAGCGCGTCGAGGTGGTCGTCGAGGACGCCTCGATGATCGAGGCGGCCCGCTCGGCGCTGGCCGCCCTCGCGGTCGGCGACGTGTCGGTGGAGCCGCACGTGCGCCGCCTCACGGCGCCGGTCGCCGGCGGCGCCGCCGTCCTCGTCGAGGCGCTGCGGCGCCTGGACGCCGCGGGCGTGGTGCTGCGCGACGCCGGCCTGCGCCGGCCGACCCTCGACGACGTCTTCCTCACCCTCACCGGCCGCACCACCGACGACGGCGCGGCCGAGCCGGCCGCGCGCGAGGAGGCACACGCATGAGCGCCCTGGGGTCCGCCCTCGCCGACGGAGCCGTGATCGCCCAGCGCAACCTCATCAAGGTGCGCCGGGTGCCCGACCTGCTGATCGGCTCGACGCTCTCGCCGATCATGTTCATCGTCCTGTTCGCCTACGTCTTCGGCAGCGCGATCGAGGCCCCGCCCGGCGTGTCCTACCGGGAGTTCCTCGTCCCGGGGATCTTCGCGCAGACGGTGATCTTCGGCGCCACCATCACCGGCAGCGGCCTGGCCGACGACATGCAGAAGGGGATCATCGACCGCTTCCGCTCGCTGCCGATCTCGCCGTCGGCGGTGCTCGTCGGCCGCACGACGTCCGACCTGCTGGGCAACGTCCTCGTCATCGTCGTCATGTCCCTCACGGGCCTGGCCGTCGGCTGGCGGATCCGCGACGGAGCGCTGCAGGCGGCGCTGGGCTTCCTCGTGCTCCTCGCGTTCGCCTACGCGCTGTCGTGGGTGATGGCCCTGGTCGGGCTGCTCGTGCGCAGCCCCGAGACCTTCAACCAGGCCGTGTTCATCGTGATCTTCCCGATCACCTTCATCGCCAACACGTTCGTCCCCACCAACGGCTTCCCGACGGTGCTCAAGGTGATCGCCGACTGGAACCCGGTCTCGTCGGTGACCCAGGCCGCACGCGAGCTCTTCGGCAACACCACGCCCGAGGCCGACGCGATGCTCTCCGACGCGTGGCCCATGCAGAACCCGGCGCTCTACACCCTGCTGTGGGCCGTCCTGCTCGTCGTCGTCTTCGTCCCGCTGTCCACCCGGCAGTACCGGCGGGCCACCAGCCGGTGACCGGCCGGCACCGCGGAACGAGGAGGGCCCCGAGCGCAGCAGCGCTCGGGGCCCTCCTCGGGTGCCGGCTCAGCCGGTGAACGGCTCCGTGGACACGACCGTGACCGCGATCTGGCGGCCGTTGGGGGCGGCGTAGGTGACCGAGTCGCCGGCGCGCTTGCCGACGATCGCGGCCCCCAGCGGGGAGCGCTCGCTGTAGACGTCGTAGCCGGTGCCCTCGCCGACCTCGCGGCTCCCGAGCAGGAACGTCATCTCGGCCCCGCCCACGGTGGCGGTGACGACCATGCCGGGCGCGACCACGTCGCTGGTCGTGGGCGCCTGGCCGACCTGCGCGTCGCGCAGCAGCTGCTCGAGCTGGCGGATGCGGGCCTCCTGCTTGCCCTGCTCGTCCTTGGCGGCGTGGTAGCCGCCGTTCTCCTTGAGGTCGCCCTCCTGGCGCGCAGCGTCGATGCGCTGGGTGATCTCCGCCCGGCCGGGGCCCGACAGGTGCGCGAGCTCGGCCTGCAGGCGGTCGTACGCCTGCTGCGTCAACCAGGTGACGGCGGGCGTCGTCGTCTCGGCCATCGGTTCCTCCTCGGTGCGACGCGGAACAGCGGGGACTCCCGCTCGACCGTGCTGGCGAAAGGACGAGGCTAGCAGCGGACGGAGGCCGTCGAGGCCCTCCAGAGCGGCTCAGGCCTCGACGCACTCCCGCACCTGGCCGGTCACCGCGCGCTGCTGGGTGCGCACGGTCACCGTGTGCACGCTGGAGGCGCCCTCGTCCGGCCCGACCTCCACGACGAGCAGGCCGACCTGCGCCGAGCCCGAGCTCAGCGCCTCGACGGTGCACTCCACGGACTCCTCGGCGTCCTTGGTGACGCTGAAGGTGACCTGCACGGCGGCGTCGTCGACCACCGCGTAGCCCTGGGTGTCGAAGCGCACGCGGTCCGCGGCCGCCAGCGACACCCACGCCAGCCACGCCAGGGCGGCCGCTGCCGCGAGGACGGCGACCGCGAGCAGGGCCCGGCGGCGCCAGGGGCCGGCCGGCTCGCCGTACCGGCCCGGCGGTCGCGCGGGCGCCGTGGTCACGAGGTGCCTCCTGGTGCGTGCGAGTCGCGGGGCGGGGTGCGCGATGATTGTCCTCCGCACCCGCGGGACCGACGTCCGCGGGGCCACCGCCTCGAGCACGTCCCCATCTGGAGGTCCCCGTCGTGAGCACCAGCGAGCGGCTGCGCCTGATGGCCGTCCACGCCCACCCCGACGACGAGTCGAGCAAGGGCGCCGCGACCATGGCGCGCTACGCCGCTGAGGGCGTGGAGGTGCTCGTCGTCAGCTGCACCGGCGGCGAGCGCGGCGACGTCCTCAACCCGCGCCTGCAGCACGACGCCGCCGTGCTGCGCGACATGGCCCAGGTGCGCCGGGACGAGATGGCCGCCGCGGCCACCGCCCTCGGCGTCCAGCACGAGTGGCTGGGCTTCGTCGACTCGGGCCTGCCCGAGGGCGACCCCCTGCCGCCGCTGCCCGACGGCTGCTTCGCCCTGGAGCCCCTCGAGGTGCCGGTGGAGGCCCTGGTCGCCGTCGTGCGGCGGTTCCGGCCGCACGTGATCACCACGTACGACGAGAACGGCGGCTACCCCCACCCCGACCACATCATGTGCCACCGGGTGGCGGTGGGGGCGTTCGAGGCGGCCGGCGACCCGGACCGCTTCCCCGGGGCCGGCGGCGGGCTGGAGCCGTGGCAGCCGCTCAAGCTCTACTACAACGGCATGTCCCGGGCCCGGATCCTCGCCTTCCACCAGCACTTCCTCGACACCACCGGGGAGTCGCCCTACGCGGAGTGGATCGAGCGCTGGCAGGACCGCCCCGAGCGCCAGGTGACCACCCGGGTGCCCTGCGCTGACTTCTTCCCGGCTCGGGACCGGGCGCTGCTCGCGCACGCGACCCAGATCGACCCGGACGGCTTCTGGTTCGCCGTCGACCGCGAGGTCGAGGCGCGCCTGTGGCCGACCGAGGACTTCGAGCTCGCCCGGTCCCTGGTGCCCTCCGAGCTGCCCGAGGACGACCTGTTCGCCGGCGTCCGCGAGCACCTGGCCGGCGAGCCGGCCGCCGAGGGGTCCTCCTGTGCCTGACCTGCTGGCACTGGCTCCGCTCGTCGTGGCCCGCGTCGCTCCCTTCGTCGTGCCCGCGCCGGACGCGCCCCGCGGTCTCGACCCCGACGACGTCAGCCCCGGCGTGGAGGGCTTCATCGCCACCTTCGCGGTGGTCGCGGTCGTCGTCCTGCTCATCCTGTCGCTGGTCCGGCGGCTGCGGCGGCTGCGCCAC
>NZ_JBZYWI010000183.1:0-5334 GCF_058932755.1 Quadrisphaera sp. DVD1 | reverse complement strand
CCACCACGGTGCAGCCCCCCGCCGGGCCGGCGCCGGAGGCGCCCGCGGCGCCCGCCGTCCTCCGGCCGGGCGACACCGGCCCCGCCGTGCTCGCGCTCCAGGAGTCGCTGTCCTCGCTGGGGTACTGGCTGGGGGAGCCCGACGGCGAGTACGGCGAGCTCACCCGCCAGGCGGTGCTCGCGCTCCAGGGCGCCGCCGGGCTGGAGCGCGACGGCGTCCTCGGCCCGCGCGCCCGGGAGGCCCTGGCGGCGGGGACCCTGCCGTCGCCGTCCACCAGCTCCGGTCGCGCCACGGAGGTCGACCGCGACGCCGGGCTGCTGCTCTTCGTCGAGGACGGCGTCGTGCAGCGGGTGCTGCACACCTCCACCGGGAGCTACGAGCGGTACGTGTTCGCGGGGGAGGAGGAGCTCGCGGACACGCCCGCGGGGACCTTCTCGGTGGAGTGGGCCGTCGACGGCTGGCGCACCAGCGACCTCGGCCGGCTGTACCGGCCGCGCTACTTCGCCCCGGGCGGCATCGCCGTGCACGGGTACCCCAGCGTGCCCGCCCAGCCGGCGTCCCACGGCTGCGCCCGCGTGAGCCTCGCCGCGATGGACATGATCTGGGCGCAGGACCTCATGCCGGTGGGCAGCACCGTCGTCGTGCGCTGAGCGGAGCGCGCGGCCCCACCGGGCGGGCGACGCGCAGGACGTGCGCGGGGAACCAGAGCGCGAACGCGGTCCAGCCGGTGAGGAAGACGGCCGCCCCGGTGCGCGTGTCGGTGCGCAGCGCCCACCGGGTGACCTCCGAGAGGGTGTCGTCGCTGCCGCGGCGCACCCACACCCCGTAGGCCTCGAACACCGCCGCGACCGCGAGGATCGTCACCCACACCCACCGCGCCCAGCGGGCCACGACCTGCACCGCGCGGGGGTTCGGGTCGCTGCTGCCATCGGCACCGGGACGCACCGCGCCATCCTCGCGCAGGAGCGCTGCGCCGTCCTCGCGGGCGGCCCGGCGCCGACGCGCGGGGCGGCCATGATCGTCCTACCGTGGCGGCATGGCTGACACGAAGACCACGAACTCCGGCAGGTACTCGGTCCCCGGCCTGAGCGAGGAGGCCGGCGCCAAGGCCGCCGACCTCCTGCAGGACCGCCTCAACGCCCTGACCGACCTGCACCTGACCCTCAAGCACGTGCACTGGAACGTCGTCGGCCCCCACTTCGTCGCGGTGCACGAGATGCTCGACCCGCAGGTCGACGCGATCCGCGAGATGGCCGACGACGTCGCCGAGCGCATCGCCACCCTCGGCGGCTCGGCCGTGGGCACGCCCGGCGCGCTGGTGAAGGCGCGCACCTGGGACGACTACTCCCTCGGCCGTGCGGGCGCGATCGAGCACCTGGGGGCCCTCGACCTCGTCTACAGCGGCGTCATCCAGGACCACCGCGCGGCGATCGAGGAGGCCGGCGAGCTCGACCCGGTCACCGAGGACCTGCTGACGACGCAGTCCGGCCAGCTCGAGCTCTTCCACTGGTTCGTGCGCGCGCACCTGGAGAACGCCGGTGGCCAGCTGTCCACCTCCGGCGCCTCCTCCGAGCGCGAGGCCGCGGACGCCGCCGAGGCCGGAGCCGGCCAGAGCGTCTGAGACCCGCACGGCACCAGCGGCCCGGGGCGATCGCCCCGGGCCGCTGGTGTGCCCGGGGCACCGATCCGCGCGAGGATGGGGGCCATGTCGAACTCCAACCCGCTGGCCGCCGCCCGCGCCGGGATCCCGGCCGTCCCCACCGGTGTGGAGGTGGCCTCCTACGCCACCTACCTCGAGGCCCAGCGCGCGGTGGACCACCTCTCCGACTCCGAGTTCCCCCTGGCGGGCGTGAGCATCGTCGGGTCCGACCTGCGCAGCGTCGAGCGCGTGACCGGCCGGCTCACCTACGCGCGGGTCGCCCTGGCCGGCGCGCTCTCGGGCGCCTGGTTCGGCGCGTTCCTGGGCCTGTTCTTCTCCCTGTTCGGCCATGGCTCGAACCTCGGCTCGATCTGGCTCGCCGCCCTGCTGATCGGCGCCGCCTTCGGCATGCTCTTCGGGGTCATCTCCTTCGCCGCCACCCGCGGCCGCCGCGACTTCAGCTCGGTGAACGCGATCCTCGCCACCCGCTACACCCTGCTGTGCCCCGACGGCGAGGCCGGCCGCGCCCGCCAGCTGCTGTCCGGCCTCGAGGGCGTCCGGCCGCTGCAGCCCCCGCTGTGAGCCTCAGGCCAGCGACGCCATCCACGCCTCGACGTCGTCGGGGTGGCGGGGCAGGGCGGCGCTGAGGTTCTCGCAGCCGTCCGCGGTGACGAGCACGTCGTCCTCGATGCGGACGCCGATGCCGCGCAGCTCCTCGGGCACCAGCAGGTCGTCGGCCTTGAAGTACAGGCCCGGCTCGATGGTGAAGACCATGCCCGGCACCAGCTCGGCGTCCAGGTACATCTCCCGCCGCGCCTGGGCGCAGTCGTGGACGTCGAGGCCGAGGTGGTGCGACGTGCCGTGCACCATCCAGCGGCGGTGCTGGCCGCCGGAGGGGTCGAGGGACTCCGCCGCGGTCACCGGCAGCAGGCCCCAGGCGTCCAGCCGGGCGGCGATGACCTCCATCGCCGCGGCGTGCAGGTCGCGGAAGCGCGAGCCGGGCCGGGCGACGGCGAAGGCGGCGTCCGCGGCGTCGAGCACCGCCTGGTAGACCTGCCGCTGGGCGTCGCTGAAGGTGCCGGAGACCGGCAGGGTGCGGGTGACGTCCGCGGTGTAGAGCGACTCCACCTCGACCCCGGCGTCGACGAGCACCAGCTCCCCGGCGCGCACCGGCCCGTCGTTGCGGATCCAGTGCAGCGTGCAGGCGTGCTCCCCGGCGGCGGCGATCGTCTCGTAGCCGACGCCGTTCCCCTCGCGGCGCGCGCGGCCCTCGAACGCCGTCTCGACCACCCGCTCGCCGCGGGCGGCGCCCACCGCGGCGGGCAGGGCCGCGACGACGTCCGCGAAGCCGCTGGCCGTGGCGGCCACCGCGGCGCGCAGCTGCTCGACCTCGTAGGCGTCCTTGACCAGGCGCAGCTCGCTCAGCGCCTCCGCGAGGGCGGCGTCGTCGGCCTCGGCGACCTCGAGCGGGACGCCGGCGCTCGCCCGGGCGGCGCCCACCAGGGCGTCCACGGTCGGGTCGGCGTCCGGGACGACGCGCACGCGGACGCCCGCGCCGTCACCGGACCCGCTGCCCAGCCCGGCGGTCAGCGCCTCGGCCAGGCCGTCCACGTGGCGGCAGGCCATGCCCAGCTCGGCCTCGACGTCCGCCAGGGTGGGGCGCGCCCCCACCCAGAACTCGCCGTAGCGGGCGTCCGCCCAGAACTCGTCCGTGTCGCGCTCGGCCCGCGGGCGGAACCACAGCACGGCCTCGTGCCCGCCGCCGCTGGCGGGCTCGAGCACGAGGACGGCGTCCGGCTCGCGGTCGCCGCCCAGGCCGGTGAGGTGGGCGAAGGCCGAGTGCGGGCGGAAGCGGTAGTCGGTGTCGTTGCTGCGCACCTTCAGCGGCCCCGCCGGGAGCACCAGCCGGTCGCCGGGGAAGAGCGCCGAGACGCGGTCGCGCCGCGCGCTCGCCCAGGACGCCGCGGCGGCGCGTCCGGGCGGCGCCGGGCGGGGGCCCCAGCCGGAGGCGATGAAGTCCCGGAAGGCCGCGGACGTCGGGCGCTGGCTGCGGTTGGAGCCGCGGTCGGCCAGCTGCTCCTCCTCCTGCGACAGGGGGCGGTCTGCGGTCTCCGGCGCGCTGGTGGCCTCGCTCATGCGCCGATCCTCCCACCGCTCTAGCGTCGGGTCGGTGAGCGAGGTCCAGGAGAGCGGGCGACCGGCCGTGGTGGAGCACGTGCGCGGGCAGGCGGCGTCGTGCGCCGAGCACGGCTCGCCCCTGTACGGGGTGCTCCTCGACCGCCTCGCCGACGACGTCGAGGCCGGCGGGCCGGGGGCGCAGGTGCTGGCCGGTCACGAGGACGACCCGGCGGACTCCGCGCTGGCCCTGCGGCTGGCCGGCGCCGTGCACCGGGTGGTGCTGGAGGGCCGGGCCCCGCGGCTGGCGGCCCACTACCCCAGCACCGGTGGCGACGGCGACGGCGAGGCCGCGTGGCCGGCCTTCCGCGCCGTCCTGGCCGACGCCCTCGAGGAGGTGCGCGCCGGACTGGCGGGGGCGCCGCAGACGAACGAGGTGGGCCGCTGCGCCGGACTGCTGCCGGGGCTCCTGCTCGCCAGCCGGGACACGAGCGGGCCGCAGGGGCCGCTGCCGGTGCGGCTGGTCGAGATCGGCACCTCGGCGGGCCTGAACCTGCGCTCCGACGCCTTCCGCTACCAGGTCGGGGACGGGCCGGGCGCCCCCGGCTGGGGACCGCCGGGCTCCCCGGTCGTGCTCGACCCGGCGTGGGAGCAGGCGCCGCCGTGGCTGGCCTCCTCGCCGCAGGCCCTCGACGTGGTCGACCGGCTGGGCGGCGACCTGCACCCCGTGGACCCCACGACCGACGAGGGGGCGCTGACCCTGACCTCCTACGTCTGGCCGGACCAGGTCCAGCGCCTGGCGCGCCTGCGCGGGGCGCTGCAGGTGGCGCGGACCGTGCCCGCCCGGGTGGTGCGCACCACGGCCGCCGACCTGCTCGACGGCCTGGAGCTGGTCGAGGGCGCGCTCACGGTCGTGCAGCACTCCGTCGTGTGGCAGTACCTGTCCGCGCCGGAGCAGGAGCACGTGCAGGCGCGGCTGCTCGAGCTGGGCCGCGGGGCCAGCGCCGCCCGGCCGCTCGCGCACGTCGCCGTCGAGCCGCACCCGCACGCGCCGGGCCGGCCCGGCGCCTTCCTCGTCACCCTCCGCACGTGGCCGGGCGGAGAGGAGCAGGTGCTCGGCGAGGCGCGCCCGCACGGCGTCCCCGTGCGCTGGGAGCGGTAGGCCCACCACGGGTGCCCCCAAGGGGGCACCGCAGGCCCCACGGATTCCCCCTGGGTCGCTTGTGTGACGGTTCGTGACGCCGCATGCTGTCAGCGCCGCGGTCCTCTGTCGCGGAGGAGCACGACCGGGGGAGCTGGATGTCCAGGCACCGCACGCCGCGAGGAACCGCCGCACCGGCACGTCGCCGGGCGCTGCGCGTCGTCCCCGCGGCCCTGGTGGCCGGGCTCGTCCTCGCCTCGGCACCTGCGCCCTCCCTGGGGCAGGGCCCGCTGCTCTCCGCCGCCGGTCCGCAGCTCGACGGCGGCCTCGCGGCGGCCCTCGCCCCCGCCGCTCCGGGGGAGCAGGAGCGGCGCCCCGGCGGGACCACGCCCGGGTCGGTGCTGCCTGCGCCGTCGCCCGCATCCGCCGCGGCGCCGGC
>NZ_JBZYWI010000182.1:0-5427 GCF_058932755.1 Quadrisphaera sp. DVD1 | reverse complement strand
GATGTCCGGCGGCGTCCTACTCTCCCACGCAGCTTCCCGCGCAGTACCATCGGCGCAGATGGGCTTAGCTTCCGGGTTCGGAATGGGACCGGGCGTTTCCCCACCGCTATGACCGCCGTAACACTGTCGAGCTGTACGGCACCCCCCGCGCCCACGAGCGTTCGTGGGGGGTGGTGTGACCGTGGCTCGGGAACCGCACAGTGGACGCGAACACGCAATGAAGTCTTGGGTGTGGGCAAGTCATCGGCTTATTAGTACCGGTCAGCTGCAGGTGTCACCACCCGTCCACATCCGGCCTATCAACCCAGTAGTCTGCTGGGAGCCTCTCGAGGGCAAGCCCTCATGGAGACCTCATCTTGAAGCAGGCTTCCCGCTTAGATGCTTTCAGCGGTTATCCCTTCCGAACGTAGCCAACCAGCCGTGCTCCTGGCGGAACAACTGGCACACCAGAGGTTCGTCCGTCCCGGTCCTCTCGTACTAGGGACAGCCCTTCTCAAGTCTCCAACGCGCGCAGCGGATAGGGACCGAACTGTCTCACGACGTTCTAAACCCAGCTCGCGTACCGCTTTAATGGGCGAACAGCCCAACCCTTGGGACCTACTCCAGCCCCAGGATGCGACGAGCCGACATCGAGGTGCCAAACCATGCCGTCGATATGGACTCTTGGGCAAGATCAGCCTGTTATCCCCGGGGTACCTTTTATCCGTTGAGCGACCGCGATTCCACAATCCACGGCCGGATCACTAGTTCCGACTTTCGTCCCTGCTCGACCCGTCAGTCTCGCAGTCAAGCTCCCTTGTGCACTTACACTCGACACCTGATTGCCAACCAGGATGAGGGAACCTTTGAGCGCCTCCGTTACTCTTTAGGAGGCAACCGCCCCAGTTAAACTACCCACCAGGCACTGTTCCTGGTCCGGATGACGGACCGAGGTTAGATGTCCAAGACGACCAGAGTGGTATTTCAACGTTGACTCCACCGACACTGGCGTGCCGGCTTCACAGTCTCCCACCTATCCTACACAAGCCGTCCCGAACACCAATACCAAGCTGTAGTGAAGGTCCCGGGGTCTTTCCGTCCTGCTGCGCGTAACGAGCATCTTTACTCGTAGTGCAATTTCGCCGAGTTCGCGGTTGAGACAGCGGAGAAGTCGTTACGCCATTCGTGCAGGTCGGAACTTACCCGACAAGGAATTTCGCTACCTTAGGATGGTTATAGTTACCACCGCCGTTTACTGGCGCTTAAGTTCTGAGCTTCACCCTTGCGGGTTGACCCGTCCCCTTAACGTTCCAGCACCGGGCAGGCGTCAGTCCGTATACATCGTCTTGCGACTTAGCACGGACCTGTGTTTTTAGTAAACAGTCGCTTCTCCCTGGTCTCTGCGGCCGTCCAGCCTAGCCAGCAAGTGGCTTCAGCTGTCGGGCCCCCCTTCTCCCGAAGTTACGGGGGCATTTTGCCGAGTTCCTTAACCACGATTCTCTCGATCGCCTTGGTATTCTCTACCTGACCACCTGAGTCGGTTTGGGGTACGGGCGGCTAGAACCTCGCGCCGAGGCTTTTCTCGGCAGTATGGGATCACCCTGCTTCGCGCATACGCGCTCACTATCAGGTCTCAGGCTTCATGAGGTGCGGATTTGCCTACACCTCGCCCTACACCCTTGGACGTGGACTACCATCGCCACGCGGTGGCTACCCTTCTGCGTCACCCCTGTTAATGCGCTTACCTACTACCGGTTCGGGTCGCACGCTCCACCACGATCTCCCGAAGGATCACGTGGCTTTGGGTGCTCAGCATCACCGGGCTCGGTATGGGCGGTTCTTCGCCGGTACGGGAATATCAACCCGTTGTCCATCGACTACGCCTGTCGGCCTCGCCTTAGGTCCCGACTTACCCAGGGCGGATTAGCCTGGCCCTGGAACCCTTGGTCATTCGGCGGACGGGTTTCTCACCCGTCTTTCGCTACTCATGCCTGCATTCTCACTCGTGTGGCGTCCACGGCTGGATTACTCCGCCGCTTCACCCGCCACACGACGCTCCCCTACCCATCCACACGCTTGGACCACGAAGGCCTAGCTCAGTGTGAATGCCACAGCTTCGGCGGTGTGCTTGAGCCCCGCTACATTGTCGGCGCGGAATCACTTGACCAGTGAGCTATTACGCACTCTTTCAAGGGTGGCTGCTTCTAAGCCAACCTCCTGGTTGTCTGTGCAACTCCACATCCTTTCCCACTTAGCACACGCTTAGGGGCCTTAGCTGGTGGTCTGGGCTGTTTCCCTCTCGACTACGGAGCTTATCCCCCGCAGTCTCACTGCCACGCTGCGCTTACCGGCATTCGGAGTTTGGCTGACGTCAGTAACCTTTTGGGGCCCATCGGCCATCCAGTAGCTCTACCTCCGGCAAGAAACACGTGACGCTGCACCTAAATGCATTTCGGGGAGAACCAGCTATCACGAAGTTTGATTGGCCTTTCACCCCTACCCACAGGTCATCCCCCAGGTTTTCAACCCTGGTGGGTTCGGTCCTCCACGCGGTCTTACCCGCGCTTCAACCTGCCCATGGGTAGATCACTTCGCTTCGGGTCTAGAGCACGCGACTCATACGCCCTGTTCGGACTCGCTTTCGCTACGGCTTCCCCACACGGGTTAACCTCGCCACGTACCACTAACTCGCAGGCTCATTCTTCAAAAGGCACGCCGTCACCCCAACGAGGAGGCTCCGACGGATTGTAGGCACACGGTTTCAGGTACTATTTCACTCCCCTCCCGGGGTACTTTTCACCTTTCCCTCACGGTACTTGTCCGCTATCGGTCACCAGGGAGTATTTAGGCTTAGGGGGTGGTCCCCCCGGATTCGCACGGGATTTCTCGGGCCCCGTGCTACTTGGGATCCCTCTCGGGAGGCCACGCCATTTCGTCTACGGGGGTAACACCCTCTGTGCCGGGCCTTTCAAGACCCTTCGACTATGACGCGACTTTCTGACTCCCCGTTCCAGTGATAGCTGGAACTGAAAGGTCCCACAACCCCGACCGCGCAACGCCTATCAGCTATCACACGCGACCGGTTTAGCCTGATCCGCTTTCGCTCGCCACTACTCACGGAATCGCGGTTGCTTTCTCCTCCTGTGGGTACTGAGATGTTTCACTTCCCCACGTTCCCTCCACGCACCCTATGTGTTCAGGTGCGGGTGACTGGACATGACTCCAGCCGGGTTTCCCCATTCGGAAATCCTCGGATCAAAGTTCGGTTGCCAACTCCCCGAGGCTTATCGCAGGCTCCTACGTCCTTCTTCGGCTCCTGGTGCCAAGGCATCCACCGTGTGCCCTTAAAAACTTGACCACAGATACAAAGATGCTCGCGTCCACTGTGCAGTTCTCAAGCAACGGGCAGACCCACACCCACCCCCAGCGAAGCGCTGGCTCGGCGTGTGACCCGCAGAAGGTGGCTCCCTCCCCCACCCCAGCCCCGACCGAAGCCGGCACCAGGACACGAGGAGTGCCCGTTCCTTCAGGACCCAACAGCGTGTCAGGCCCACCACGTCCCCACCCCGGGCGCGTTCCACGCTCCCTCCCCGAAGGAAGACAGCAGTACTAGCGCCACCAGGTGGACACCCGATGAGCCGCAGTCGATGTTCCACCCTTGAGCTCCACCCCCAAGACATGCGCTCGAGGCGTGGGCCTGGACCCGACCCCACCCCCGAAGAGGCGCTGTGGGCCGGGCCAGATGCTCCTTAGAAAGGAGGTGATCCAGCCGCACCTTCCGGTACGGCTACCTTGTTACGACTTCGTCCCAATCGCCAGTCCCACCTTCGACGGCTCCCTCCCACAAGGGGTTGGGCCACCGGCTTCGGGTGTTACCGACTTTCGTGACGTGACGGGCGGTGTGTACAAGCCCCGGGAACGTATTCACCGCAGCGTTGCTGATCTGCGATTACTAGCGACTCCGACTTCACGGGGTCGAGTTGCAGACCCCGATCCGAACTGAGACCAGCTTTTTGGGATTCGCTCCACCTCACGGTCTCGCAGCCCTTTGTACTGGCCATTGTAGCATGCGTGAAGCCCAAGACATAAGGGGCATGATGATTTGACGTCATCCCCACCTTCCTCCGAGTTGACCCCGGCAGTCTCCTATGAGTCCCCGCCATCACGCGCTGGCAACATAGGACGAGGGTTGCGCTCGTTGCGGGACTTAACCCAACATCTCACGACACGAGCTGACGACAACCATGCACCACCTGTGCAGGAACCCTTGCGGACCTCCCATCTCTGGGAGATTTCCCTGCATGTCAAGCCTTGGTAAGGTTCTTCGCGTTGCATCGAATTAATCCGCATGCTCCGCCGCTTGTGCGGGGCCCCGTCAATTCCTTTGAGTTTTAGCCTTGCGGCCGTACTCCCCAGGCGGGGCGCTTAATGCGTTTGCTGCGGCACGGAACTCGTGGAATGAGCCCCACACCTAGCGCCCAACGTTTACGGCGTGGACTACCAGGGTATCTAATCCTGTTCGCTCCCCACGCTTTCGCTCCTCAGCGTCAGTTACAGCCCAGAGACCCGCCTTCGCCACCGGTGTTCCTCCTGATATCTGCGCATTCCACCGCTACACCAGGAATTCCAGTCTCCCCTACTGCACTCTAGTCTGCCCGTACCCACTGCAGGCGCGGGGTTGAGCCCCGCGTTTTCACAGCAGACGCGACAAACCGCCTACGAGCTCTTTACGCCCAATAATTCCGGACAACGCTTGCACCCTACGTATTACCGCGGCTGCTGGCACGTAGTTAGCCGGTGCTTCTTCTGCAGGTACCGTCACTTTCGCTTCTTCCCTGCTGAAAGAGGTTTACAACCCGAAGGCCTTCATCCCTCACGCGGCGTCGCTGCGTCAGGCTTTCGCCCATTGCGCAATATTCCCCACTGCTGCCTCCCGTAGGAGTCTGGGCCGTGTCTCAGTCCCAGTGTGGCCGGTCGCCCTCTCAGGCCGGCTACCCGTCGTCGCCTTGGTAGGCCATCACCCCACCAACAAGCTGATAGGCCGCGAGCCCATCCCCGACCGAAGAACTTTCCACACCACCAGATGCCCGGCAGTGTCATATCCGGTATTAGCCCCGGTTTCCCGGAGTTATCCCAGAGTCGGGGGCAGGTTGCTCACGTGTTACTCACCCGTTCGCCACTGATCACCCCAGCAAGCTGGGGATCACCGTTCGACTTGCATGTGTTAAGCACGCCGCCAGCGTTCGTCCTGAGCCAGGATCAAACTCTCCGTTGATGCCTCAACGACCCACCCACACCCCGAAGAGCGCGAGCAGGCCAAACAGGCTCCGCACCCGACAAGCGAGCACGGAAACAGAACTGGCCGAAAAAGACATCACAACTGACATCCATCTTCGAACCAAGAACACAGCCACCACCCACCCCAGCCCCACCCCAGGAAGGAGCGGA
>NZ_JBZYWI010000181.1:0-5539 GCF_058932755.1 Quadrisphaera sp. DVD1 | reverse complement strand
CGTGCGGGACCGCGCGGCGCGGGTGCCGGTGGACCGGGTCGTGGACCGGGTCGTAGTGCGACGGCGGGGCGTCCGGGCGCGCGCCTCCTCGGGGACCGGCAGCGTGTCGGCCTGCGTGGCCTCCGCGTCGGAGATCGGTGTGGGCTCGGGCTCCGGCGTCGCCTCGGGCTCGGGTGTGGGCTCGGGCTCCGGCGTCGCCTCGGGCTCGGGTGTGGGCTCGGGCTCCGGCGTCGCCTCGGGCTCAGGCGCGGGCGTCGCCTCGGGCTCGGGAGTGGGCTCGGGAGCGGGCTCGGGCTCCACCGGGGTCGACGCCTCGCTCTGCGCGGGCTCCTCGGCCTTCCCGGCCTTCTCGGCCTTCCCCGTCTTCCCTGCCTTCCCCGTCTTCCCTGTCTTCCCCGGCTTCGCGGCCTTCCCGGGCTTCGCCCCCTTCGCCTTCGCGGCCTCCGCCGCGGCCGCGGCATCGCTCTTCTGCGCCTTCTCCTGGCGCTTCGCCTGCTTGCGCAGCGCCGCCTCGTGGCGGTCCGCGGCCTCGTCGGCGTCGGCGCTCGCTCGGTCGACGAGCTGGGCGGCCAGCTTCGCCTGCGCCTCGAGGGACGCGGCGGCGGCCTTGGCCGCCTCGTACCCGCGCTCGGCCAGCGCCAGCTGCGCCCGGGCCACCTTGCGGCTCTCCCTGGCCTGCGCGAGGGCCGAGACGGCGGCCTCGTGCCGGGCGGTGACGGCCTCGAGCTGCTCCCGCGCGGAGGTGACTGCCGCGGTGCTGCGCGCTCGGTCGGCGCCCAGGGCGGCCACGCGCGGATCGGTGGCGGTGGCGCTGCGGTCGGAGTCCATGATCGCTTTCCTACTCGGGATCGGCGGGCGTGTCCACGGGAGGAGCCTCCGGGTCGGCGTCCGGGGGCGCCACGGCGGCCGGGCCGTCCGCGAGCAGGGCGCGGAAGCCGGCCTCGTCGAGCACCGGCACCCCGAGCTCCTCGGCCCGCGCGGCCTTGGTGCCGGGTGCGTCGCCCACGACGACGTAGGAGGTCTTCTTCGAGACGCTGCTCGACGCCTTGCCGCCGCGCACGAGGATCGCCTCCCTGGCCTCGTCGCGGGTGAAGCCGGCCAGGCTGCCGGTGACGACGACGGTCAGGCCCTCCAGCGTGCGCTCCACGCCCACCTCGGCCTCGTCCTCCATCCGGACGCCGGCCGCGCGCCAGCGGCGCACCACCTCGGCGTGCCAGTCGACGGCGAACCACTCGCGCACGGCCTCGGCGATGGTCGGGCCGACGCCCTCGGTCGCGGCGAGCTCCTCGGTGGTGGCCTCCTCGATGCGCTGCAGCGAGCGGAACTCGCGGGCCAGCGCGCGGGCCGCCGTCGGGCCGACGTGCCGGATCGACAGCGCGACCAGCACCCGCCACAGCGGCTGGCGGTCCTTGGCCGCGACGAGGTTGGTCAGCAGGCGCCGCCCGTTGGCGTTGAGCTCCACGCCCTCCTTGCCGGCCCGCTGGAACAGCGGCACCGCGACGAGCTGGTCCTCGGTCAGGTCGAACAGGTCCCCCTCGTCGCGCAGCACGCCGCGCCCGGTGGCCGGGTCCAGGACGGTCAGCGCCGTGGCGGCCTCGTAGCCGAGCGCCTCGACGTCGAACGCCCCGCGGCCGGCGACGTGGAAGACGCGCTCCCGCAGCTGCGCGGGGCAGGTGCGGGCGTTCGGGCAGCGCAGGTCGGCGTCGCCCTCGCGCATGTGCCGCAGCTCGGTGCCGCACTCGGGGCAGTGGGTGGGCATGACGAACTCGCGCTCGCTGCCGTCGCGCAGGGCCACCACCGGGCCGACCACCTCGGGGATGACGTCACCGGCCTTGCGCACCACCACGGTGTCGCCGATGAGCACGCCCTTGCGCTTGACCTCCGAGGCGTTGTGCAGGGTCGCCAGGGACACCGTCGACCCGGCCACGAGCACGGGCTCCATGAAGGCGAACGGGGTGACCCGGCCGGTGCGGCCGACGTTGACCCGGATGTCGCGGAGCTTCGTGTTCACCTCCTCCGGCGGGAACTTCCACGCCACCGCCCAGCGGGGGGCCCGCGAGGTCGCGCCGAGCCGGCGCTGCAGGGAGACCTGGTCGACCTTGACGACGACGCCGTCGATCTCGTGCTCGACCTCGGTGGTGTCGTGGCGGTGCGCGCCGCGCTCGTCGATGTAGGCCTGCACCTCCGCGAGGCTGTGCACGACCCGGTAGTGGCGCGAGACGGGCAGCCCCCACGAGGCCAGCAGCTCGTACGTCGCGGACTGGCTCTCCGGCGCGAGCCCGCCCCGGGCCCCGAGGCCGTGGACGATCATGCTCAGCGGCCGCGAGGCGGTCACCCGCGGGTCCTTCTGGCGCAGCGAGCCGGCGGCGGCGTTGCGCGGGTTGGCGAACGGCGCGCGGCCGGCGTCCACGAGCGAGGCGTTGAGCGCCTCGAAGTCGGCGACGGGGAAGAAGACCTCGCCCCGGGCCTCGAAGACCTCGGGGTGCCCCTCGCCGGTGAGGACGTCGGGGACGGCGGCGATCGTGCGGACGTTGTTCGTCACGTCCTCGCCCGTGCGCCCGTCACCGCGGGTGGCGGCCAGGACCAGCCGGCCGCGCTCGTAGCGCAGGTTCACCGCGAGACCGTCGATCTTCAGCTCGCACAGCCAGCCGATCGCGCTCTCCTCCGTCCCGGCGTCACGCACCGCGCGGGCGGCCCAGGCGGCCAGCTCGGCCTCGTCGAAGACGTTGTCGAGGCTGAGCATCTGCTCCAGGTGGTCCACGGGCGTGAACTCGGTGGAGAAGGTGCCCCCGACCCGCTGGGTCGGGGAGTCCGGCGTGCGCAGGCCGGGGTGGGCGTCCTCGAGCTCGCCCAGACGGCGCAGCAGCGCGTCGTACTCGGCGTCGCTGACCGTCGGCGCGTCGCGGATGTAGTACTCGAACTGGTGGGTGCGGACCTCCGCGGCCACCTGCTCCCACTCGTGCCTGGCCTGCGCGGGGATCCGGCCGTCGGCGTCGCTCAGCTCGCTCACGCCGCGATCTTCCCAGGTCAGGCTCCTGCGGCCACCTCGGCCAGGGCGTCGGCGGCCTCGCGCAGCCGGCGCAGGGCGCCCCGCGCCCGGGCCGGTGAGAGCCGCGCCAGCCCGCCGGCCGGGGTGAGCACCGCCGGCTGGAGCGCCACGGGGTCCAGGCCCACCTCGTGCCAGGGGCGGGTGAGCGCCTCGACGACCGGCGCCACGGGCGGCAGGTCGGCGGCGGGGTCGCTCGGCGGGGCCAGGACGCCGACCCACGGCGCCACCCCGGCCTCGACGGCGGTCGCCAGGGACTCCCAGCCCGCGCTCCCGAGGCCGGCCACGTCGACCGACAGGCCCGCCGGGCGCAGCTCGCGCAGCATCCCCAGCGGCGCGCCGGCCGAGGCGCAGCGCACGACGACCGGGCAGCCGACGGCGTCGAGGAGGTCGCGCAGGCCGTCGCGGGCGCGCTGGGCGTCCACGGCGGGCAGGTGGCCCCAGCCGCTGGCGGTGGGCAGGCGCCCCTCCAGGACGGCGGGGAGCCCCGGCTCGTCGAGCTGGAGCACGACGTCGGCCCCGGGCACGAGGCGGCGCACGTGGGCGACGTGGTCGGCGATCCCCTGGGCGAGCGAGGCGAGCAGGTCGCGCGTCGCGCCGGCGTCGACCACGGCCCGCTCGGCGCGCGGCAGGAAGACGTTCGCGGCCAGGGTCCACGGGCCCAGCACCTGGAGCTTGAGGGGGCCGGTGTAGGCGTCGGCGGCCTCGGCGAGCGCGTCGGTGTCCGCCATCCACATCCCGCGGGTGCGGCTGGCGTCGCGGCCGGGGTGGTCCACCAGGCGCCAGCCCATCGGCTGCAGGTCCACCGGCAGGTCGACGAGCAGGCCGGCCGCGCGACCGACCGGGTCGGCGCCGGGGCCGCGCGCGGGCAGCTCGGGCAGGAAGGGGACGCCGAGGTCGCCGGACAGCTCGCCCAGCACGGTGCGGGTGGCCTCGAGCGGGTCGGTGCCGGGCCAGGGGCCCGTGCCGCTGGCCCGGGGGGTCAGCGGGGCGGCGTCGCTCAGCGGCTCGGCTTCGCTCAGCGGCTCGGCGTCGCTCACGCGGTCACCGCGACCCGGGAGGCGGCGCGCACGGTCGCCGAGCCGACCACGCGCGTGCCGTCGTAGAGGGCGAGCAGCTGGCCCGGGGCCACGCCGCGCGCCGGCTCGGCCAGGGCGACGACGACCGTGCCGTCGTCCGTGCCGTCGTCCACCCGCTCGACGACGCACGGCAGCTCGGCGCCGTGGGCCCGCAGCTGCGCGCCGAGGCGGTCGCCGGGCCGGGGCGCCGACCCGCACCAGGTGGCGCGCTCGGCCTCGACCCGGTCGGCGGCGAGGTCCTGCGCGCTGCCCACGGTCACGGTGTTGTCGGCCACGGAGACGTCGAGGACGTAGCGGGGCCTCCCGTCCGGGGCCGGCACGCCCAGGCGCAGCCCGCGGCGCTGGCCGACCGTGTGGCCGGCGGCGCCGTCGTGGGAGCCGACGACCCGCCCGTCGGCGTCCAGCACGGCGCCGGGGCGGGCGGGGATCCGCGCGCCGAGCCAGGCGCGGGTGTCGCCGTCGGGGATGAAGCAGATGTCGGTGGAGTCGGCCTTGTCGGCCACCGACAGGCCGCGCGCGGCGGCCTCGGCGCGGACGTCGTCCTTGCGGGCGGCGTCGCCGAGCGGGAACAGCGCCGTGGCCAGCCGCCGCGGCTCGAGCACCGCCAGGACGTAGGACTGGTCCTTGGCGGTGTCGGCGGCGCGGTGCAGCTCCGGGCCCGCCGGGCCGTCGACGCGGCGGGCGTAGTGGCCGGTGGCGACGGCGTCGAAGCCCAGCGCGAGCGCCCGGTCGGCCAGGGCGGCGAACTTGATGTCCTGGTTGCAGCGCACGCACGGGTTGGGGGTGCGCCCGGCCGCGTACTCGGCGACGAAGTCGTCGACCACCGCGGCAGCAAACCGCTCGGAGAGGTCCCACACGTAGAAGGGGATGCCGAGGACGTCGGCCGCTCGGCGGGCGTCGCGGGCGTCCTCGACGGTGCAGCAGCCCCGAGCCCGCCCGCCGCTGCTGGCCGCCCCCTTCGCGAGCGCCAGGTGGACGCCGACGACGTCGTGCCCGGCGTCGACCGCCCGGGCGGCGGCGACCGCGGAGTCGACGCCGCCGCTCATCGCGGCGAGGACCCTCACGCGAGCAGCGCCAGGCCGGCGGTGCGCGCGCGCTCGACGACCGGGCCGATCGCCGCGGCGACGGCGTCGACGTCGGCCGTGGTCGACGTGCGGCCGAGGCTGAAGCGCAGCGCCCCCCGGGCGGTGTCGTGGTCTAGGCCCATCGCCCGCAGCACGTGGCTGGGCTGGGGCACGCCCGCCGTGCACGCCGAGCCGGTGGAGCACTCCACGCCGCGGGCGTCGAGCAGGTAGAGCAGGGAGTCGCCCTCGCAGCCGGGCACCGTGACGTGCAGGAGCCCGGGCAGGCGCTGGGCGGGGTCCGGGGAGCCGTGCACGACGGCGTCCGGGACGGCGGCCAGCACCGCCGCCCG
>NZ_JBZYWI010000180.1:0-5554 GCF_058932755.1 Quadrisphaera sp. DVD1 | reverse complement strand
GGGGTCGCCGGACGTCGAGGGGCCACGGGAGCCAGTGTGGGGTCAGCCGGCGAAGCGCGGGAAGGCGCCGCGCCCGGCGTAGCGCGCCGCGTCGTCCAGCTCCTCCTCGATCCGCAGGAGCTGGTTGTACTTGGCGACGCGCTCGGACCGGGCGGGAGCGCCGGTCTTGATCTGGCCGCAGTCGGTGGCCACCGCGAGGTCGGCGATCGTCGTGTCCTCGGTCTCGCCCGAGCGGTGGCTCATCATGGCGCGGTAGCCGCTGCGGTGGGCCAGCGAGACGGCGTCCAGGGTCTCGGTCAGGGTGCCGATCTGGTTGACCTTGACGAGCAGCGCGTTGGCGGCGCCGGTGTCGATGCCGCGCTGGAGGCGGGCCGGGTTCGTGACGAACAGGTCGTCGCCGACGATCTGCACCTGCGAGCCCAGGGCGCTGGTCATCGCGGCCCAGCCGTCCCAGTCGTCCTCGTCGAGCGGGTCCTCGATGCTGACGATCGGGAACTCGGAGACCAGCGCGGACCAGTAGTCCACCATCTGCGCCGAGGTCCGCCCCTCGCCCTCGAAGGTGTAGGTGCCCTCCGCGAGGAACTCGCTCGCCGCGACGTCCAGCGCCAGGGCGATGTCGGTGCCGAGCGACAGGCCGGCCTTGTCCACGGCGCGCGCGATGAGCTCCAGCGCGGCGCGGCTGTTCGCCAGGTCGGGGGCGAAGCCGCCCTCGTCGCCCAGGCCGGTCGGCAGGCCCTCGCTCTTGAGCACGGACTTCAGCGCGTGGTAGGTCTCCGCGCCCCAGCGCAGGGCCTCGCGGAAGCTCGGCGCGCCGATCGGGGCGATCATGAACTCCTGCACGTCGACGCCGGTGTCGGCGTGCGCGCCGCCGTTGATGATGTTCATCATCGGGACCGGCAGGACGTGGGCGTTCGGGCCGCCGACGTAGCGGAAGAGCGGCAGGGACGCCGACTCCGCGGCCGCGCGGGCCACGGCGAGCGAGACGCCGAGGATCGCGTTGGCGCCCAGCGAGCCCTTGTTGTCGGTGCCGTCCAGGTCGAGCATCGCCTGGTCGACGAGGCGCTGCTCGCTGGCCTCGAAGCCGAGCAGCTCCGGGCCGATCTGGTCGATCACGGCGTCGACGGCCTGCTGCACGCCCTTGCCGAGGTAGCGGCCGTCGTCGCCGTCACGGCGCTCGACCGCCTCGAAGGCGCCCGTGGACGCGCCGGAGGGCACGGCGGCACGGCCGATGGTGCCGTCGTCGAGGGCGACCTCGACCTCGACGGTGGGGTTGCCTCGCGAGTCGAGGATCTCGCGGGCTCCGACGGCCTCGATGCTGGCCACGACTGTGCCTCCTGGGTCGGGGGGACGGTTCGGCGCCGCGAGGCGGCGTCGCGGTCGGCAGCCTAGCCGCGACGGCCCGCTCCCCCTCAGCCCCTCGTCCGGGTGAAGCCCGTGCGGCGCCCGCCGCGGGAGGGGCGTACGGTCCTCGGCGGTCAAGATCGGATGTTGCCTCGGGACACCACGTCCAGGGCCGAGAGAGGAACGCCATGGATGCGGACGTCCTGAGGTTGGACGCCAGCGCGATCGACTACGTCATCGTCGCCTCGTACTTCGCCGTCGTGCTGGGCATCGGCTACCTGGCCAAGCGCCAGGTCTCCAGCAGCCTCGACTTCTTCCTCTCGGGCCGCTCGCTGCCCGCGTGGGTGACCGGGCTGGCCTTCATCTCCGCCAACCTCGGCGCCATCGAGATCATGGGCATGTCGGCCAACGGGGCCCAGTACGGCATCGCGACGATGCACTACTTCTGGGTCGGCGCCGTGCCGGCGATGCTCTTCCTCGGCCTCGTGATGATGCCGTTCTACTACGGCTCGAAGGTCCGCAGCGTCCCCGAGTTCATGCGCCGCCGCTTCGGCACCGGTGCCCACCTCGTCAACGCCGTGAGCTTCGCCGTGGCGCAGGTGCTCATCGCCGGGGTGAACCTGTTCCTGCTCGGCACGATCGTCAACGTGCTGCTCGGGTGGTCGCTGTGGCTGTCGGTGGTCGTCGCCGCGGCCATCGTGCTGACCTACACCCTCCTCGGCGGGCTCAGCGCGGCGATCTACAACGAGGTGCTGCAGTTCTTCGTCATCGTGGCGGCGCTGCTGCCGCTGACCCTGGCCGCCCTGCACAAGGTCGGCGGCTGGCAGGGTCTCAAGGACCGCGTCGCCGAGAGCCCCGGCGGCGCCGAGCAGCTCTCGGCCTGGCCGGGCTCGGGCCTGTCGGGCTTCGACTCCCCCGTGCTGTCCGCGGTCGGCATCGTCTTCGGCCTGGGCTTCGTGCTCTCCTTCGGCTACTGGACGACGAACTTCGTCGAGGTCCAGCGGGCGATGGCGTCCAAGAGCATGTCCGCTGCCCGCCGGACGCCGATCATCGGCGCCTTCCCGAAGCTGTTCATCCCCTTCCTCGTCGTGATCCCCGGCATGGTCGCCGCGGTCGAGGTGAGCGAGCTGGCCGCCTACAAGGCCAACGGCGGTGAGGGCGGGAGCGTCACCTACAACGACGCCCTGCTGCTGCTCATGCGCGACCTGCTGCCCAACGGCCTGCTGGGCCTGGCCATCACCGGCCTGCTGGCCTCGTTCATGGCCGGCATGGCCGCCAACATCAGCTCCTTCAACACCGTCTTCAGCTACGACATCTGGCAGACGTACGTCAAGAAGGACCGTCCCGACGGCTACTACCTCTCCGTCGGGCGCGTGATGACCGCGGTCGCCACGGTCGGGGCCATCGGCACCGCGTTCATCGCCTCGAACTACGGCAACCTCATGGACTACCTGCAGCAGCTGTTCTCGTTCTTCAACGCGCCGCTGTTCGCCACGTTCATCCTCGGCATGTTCTGGAAGCGGATGACGCCCACCGCCGGCTGGGTCGGCCTCGTGGCCGGCACCCTCTCGGCGGTCACGGTCTTCGTGCTCTCCGAGGTGGAGGTGCTGGACCTGCCCGGCCAGGGCGCGAGCTTCCTCGGCGCCGCGGTGGCGTTCGTCGTGGACGTGCTCGTCAGCGTGGCGGTCAGCGCCGTCACCGCGCCCAAGCCGGCCTCGGAGCTGCGCGGGTTCGTGTACTCCCTGACCCCCAAGGAGGACCTGCGCGAGGACCGCACCGGTGAGGACGCGGCCTGGTACCGCTCCACGCCGCTGCTGGCCGCGATCGCCGGCGTCCTCGTCGTCGTCCTCAACATCGCCTTCGCATGAGCAGCGCCCGCGGCGCAGGAGAGGCAGACCGCTCCATGAGCAGCACCGGCACCAGCCCGAAGAAGAAGAGGGTGGGGCGCGCCTTCGACGTCCGCACCCTCATCGGCGCCCTGCTGGGCGTCTACGGGGTGATCCTCACGGTCATGGGGCTGTGGTTCACCAGCGAGCGCGCGATGGCCAAGGTCGACGGGGAGAACCTCAACCTGTGGACCGGCCTGGGCCTGCTCGCCGCCGCGGCCCTGTTCGGCCTGTGGGCGTGGCTGCGCCCGCTCGCCGTCCCGGTCGACGACTCGGCTCCCGCGGACCCCGAGCACCCCGGGGCCCGCAGCACCGGCGGGCACTAGCCCCGCTGCGCCACCTGCTCGGCCGCCCGCGCCTCCTGCTCGGTCGCCCGGACCGCCGCCCGCAGGGCGGCCTCGGCGTCCACCCCGCCCGCGCGGGCGGCCTGGACGACGGCCAGCAGGTGGCGCCCGACGGCCTCGGGCGCCACCGGGGCCGCCTCGACGGGCTCCGCGCCGGTGCGCTCGGCCCGCTCGAGCACCTCCTCGGCCCGCTGCAGCGCCGGCAGGCCCGCCGGCACCCCGTCGAGGGCGGAGCCGCGCTGCACCTCCACCGCCTTGCGCCGCTCCCAGGCCTCCTCCAGCTCGGCCACCGTCGGCGCGGGGGCCGAGCGCTGCGCCGGGTCGAAGACGTGCGGGTGGCGCCGGACGAGCTTGGCCACCAGGGCGGCGGCCACGTCGTCGACGTCGAACGGGGTGCGGGCGCCCTCCGCGGCGATCCGGGCGTGCAGCAGCACCTGGAGCAGCAGGTCGCCCAGCTCGTCGCGCAGCGCGTCCTGGTCGCCGGTCTCCAGCGCCTCGACGACCTCGTGCGCCTCCTCCACGGCGTAGCGGGCGAGGGAGGCCGGCGTCTGCGCCGCGAACCACGCGTCCCCGCCCGGAGAGCGCAGCCGGTCCACGACCGCGACGGCCTCCAGCAGCCCGGAGCCCACCGCCGGCCGCGCCGCGACCGCCCGGCCGTCGCCGCGCATGCGGACCCGCTGCAGCGCCGCGAGCAGCAGGACCAGGGCGCCCAGCCACTCGAGCGCGGTCTCCACGGCCTCCGTGCGGTACGGGCTGCCCGGGAGGGCGACCAGCCTGGGGTCGAGGACCAGGCCGGCGCCGAGGTAGGCGGTCGCTGCCACCACGATGAGCGCGCGCTGGCCGGGGGTGGCCACGGCCAGCACGCCCAGGACGACGGGCAGCCCCACGACGACGAGCGCTGCCTGCACCGGGTGCTCGGCCAGCGGGCCGGGCAGCCAGTCCACCAGGCCCAGGCGCAGCGCCTTATGGAGCCCGAGCACGTGGTCGACCGAGAGCAGCACGAGCAGCGCTCCCAGAGCCGCCCAGGCCAGCGGCCCCGCCGCGGTGCCCGGGCGCCGGCGGTAGCGGTGGCGCAGCCGCTCGACCCGGCTGCGGACCCAGCAGCCCATCGCGACGAGCACGTAGAGCACGGTGGTCCACCAGTACGGCAGCCCGCCGAGGGCACCAGCGCGGGCCTCGACCGGCCAGGGCGCCCGGCCGGGGGCGCCGTCGTCGGCGAGCCCAGCGACGAGCGCCAGCGCCGCCAGTGCGGCGCTGATCACCGCGGGGATCCACAAGGACCGCCGCGACAGGTCCAGGACCGCGCGAGCGGCACGGCGGTCGGCCTGTCCCGTCGAGCTCACGCCGAGATGATGCCCGTTCGGGTGCGTGCGTTGGGCCGAGTCGGGGACACACCTTGGCGGGCACGGCCCCAGCGGTCACACTGGATCACGGCCAGACGCCCACCAGGACGCGCGGCGGCGATCCCCGATCCCGAGGAGCACGATGACCAGCGACACCACACCGGCCACGAGCCGGCAGGCCGGCGTGTTCGTGGCCGATCGGCCCTGGGGCCAGTTCGAGCAGTTCTGCCTGAACGACCCGGTGACCGTCAAGCTCATCACCGTGCACCCGGGTCACCGCCTGAGCCTCCAGCGGCACGGGAGCCGGGACGAGATGTGGCAGGTGCTCGACGTCCCGATGGACGTCCAGGTCGGGGACCTCTGCTGGACCGCGGAGGTCGGTGAGCGCGTGTACGTCCCCGGCGGGTCGCTCCACCGGCTCGGCAACTCCGGGGACCGGCCCGGCCGGATCCTCGAGATCGCCTTCGGCGACTTCGACGAGTCGGACATCGAGCGCCTGCACGACGACTACACCCGCTGAGCGGGACGACGGAGGGGCCGGGGGATCGATCCCCCGGCCCCTCCGTCGTGCTGGCCTCAGGCGCCCGGTCGGCCCAGTGGGCGGTAGGTCCACCCGGCCGCGGCCCACGCGGCGCCGTCC